>JBILLP010000152.1:0-7394 GCA_044376025.1 Bradymonadia bacterium | reverse complement strand
GCCGGCGAGGCAGACGGGTGGGAGGCCTCGAAGGACCTCTTTGGCGCGGCGGCGGCGTTCGGCCCCTCGCTGCTCCTGCTCGGCGCGTTCGGGCCTGTCAGCAGGCTTCGCGGCGTGACCTCAGGCGTCGGCGCCGTGCTGTTCGGGGTCGCCTTCGTCGTGGTCGCCGGGGGCGCCTTCGCCGCCGCCGCCAGCCAGGTCGGTGCCACCGAGGCGCTCCGCGGACTGCTCTACAACACCTTCTTCACGTCTCGCACGCTGCCCTCTCACCCCACCTTCGACGTCATGATCCGCGTGGTCGGCTACTCGCTCTACCCGGCCATCGTCTTCTTGCCGCTCGCGGCCGCCACGCTCGCGCGCCCGGTCGAGGACGACGCGGAGCGCTGCATCCGGATCACGCTGCTCTCGTCGTTCGGGCTGGCCTTCCTGGTCTATGGCCTCGGCGCCACGCTGACCCGCACCTACCTGATGCCGGTGGCCTTCCCGCTCGCAGCGGGCATCGCCCTGGCGCTCTTCGACGCCCGGACGCGGCGGCTTGCCCGCGACGGCAGCCCGGTCTGGGCGCTGGCCGGCTTTGCTGCGCTGATCCTGCTGGCCGTGACCACCAAGGACGTCGCCGGACACTACAACAAGGAGCTCGGCATCCCCGGTCCGCAGGTGCTGTTCGAGTCGGTCTTCCTGGACGGCGCGGCGACCTTCCCCGACTCGTACCGCCTCGACCTCATGAAGCCGCTCATCCTGCTCTGGGGTGGCCTGCTGTTCGTCGGTTTCTTCTCGCCGCTGCGGCAGCTCTCGACCATCACCTCGACGCTGATCGCGCCGCTGGCAGGCCGCTTCGGGCGCCGCATCCCCGACCTCGCCGGCTCGTGGGCCTCGCGCCTCGCCGTCCGCGTCGGGGCGGCCTCGGCGGTGGCCGGTGGCCTGGCGCTGAGCGCCGTCGGGTGGGGTGGCGAGCTCTCGGTGCAGGCGATCCCCGAGGCCTCGGATCACTTCAGCCAGAAGGGCATCCTCGACTCCTACGAGCGCTTCGCCCGCGACGGCGACAAGCTCTACGCAGCGATCCCGGTCGATGACGCCTCGTACTACTTCGGCGCCACCTCGCTCGAGCGCGTGCCAAGGGTGAGCGAACTCCGCAACGTGTTCTGCGAGGCCGAGGGGCGGGTCTTCGCGGTCATCTCTGCCAAGGACCTCGGCGAGCTCTACGCAACGCTTCGCCGCGACGACTCGACACCCTGCCGCCGCAAGCCCGAGCTGTTCATCGTCGACGGCCGATCGAGCCGGTACCAGCTCGCCAGCAACGAGCTGCATCCTGACCGCGGAGAGGTCGACGACAACTTCGTCGCGCGCAGCATCTTCACCAAGGAGAGCATCCCTGCGACCGCCAAGAGGGTCGACCGGCGCGTGGTCGTCGACGGCAAGCTGAGGCTGGTCGCCGTCGAGCTGCCGACGCAGGTCCAGGCGGGCGAACAGCTCACCGTGGTGACCTACTGGGAGGTCCTGTCGAAGCTGTCGACCGACCCGCAGATGTTCATCCATGTCGACTTCGGGGGCAACCGGATCAACGGCGACCACGACCTTGTCAGCGGCAAGTACCCGCCGCGCTTCTGGGTGCAGGGTGACGTGGTGCGCGACGAGCACTCGATGCCGGTCAGCCGGGCCGACAAGGCGGGTCAGTACACCGTTTGGGGAGGCCTCTTCAGGGGCGACGACCGCATGACCGTGTCGCCGAAGTCCGGCGACAACCGCATTGAGCTCGGCAAGGTCTGGCTGAACCGCAAGCCGCCCGCCTCGCCCTGACGGCGGCGGCGGTCGCTGGCGGCGCGTCTGCGGCGCATCGGGCCGGCACTTCGTGTTTGCCTGCGGTCGGTGGTTCGAGTACCGCGCGAGTGATGGTCCGGGCAGGTGGCATCCGCGAGACCGGCGTGTCTGCCGTGCTCGGACGGCTGCCCGCGTGCCGGGTCGCAGGCGGCATGAGGTGATTCGATGACCGAGCGACGGTTGCGGTGGACAGGTGGCTGGCCGACGAGGTTCGCGGCGTGCGTGGCCGGGCTGGCGATGGGTGCGGTCGCGGGCTGCGGTGACGACGGCGGCGTCTCGAAGGTGGGCCAGTCGCTCATCTCCGCGACGCCCGAGCGCGTGGCGTTCGCTGCCATCGACCTCGGCGCACAGGATGACACGGTGGTCCGCATCCGCAACGAGGGCACCGGCCCGCTGATCATCTCGAAGCACCAGCTCACCTACGCCGACCCCGACGGTCCGCGGGAGTTCGAGCTGCAGGGGTTCAAGGACGCCACACTCGCGCCGGGCGAGGACATGGCCTTTGCGGTCATCTACCGCCCGCTCGATCCTGCGCCCGACAGCGCGACGCTCACCGTCACGAGCAATGCCGCGAACGCGCCCGAGCTCGAGATCCCCATCACGTCGACCGGCCAGCAGTCTCGCCTCTTCATCGAGGCCGAGGGCATCGGCACCCTGCTCGGCGACGAGCTCCTGATCCGGTCGAACACGGTCGGCGAGCCGCTCGAGGTCCCGCTCCGCATCTACAACGTCGGGGGGAGGCCCTTCGACATCTCCTCGATCGAGCACATCGCCGGGAGCGAGTTCGAGCTCTCGGGCTACCCGAGTCCGCCCGAGACCCGGGTGGGCATGGTCATCGACGAGGCCGCGTCCATCGAGCCCTTCTCGGTGACGGCGTCGGAGACGCTCGGGCTGACGCTGCGGTACATACCCTCCGACGGCGGCAGCGACGAGTCGACCATCCTCTTCTCCTGCGACGCGACGAACTGCGAGGGCGGCCGCTACGAGCTCCGCATCCGCGCAGAGGCCCAGACGCCCGCCATCGTGCTGTCGCCCGAGCAGCTCGGCTTTGGCGCGGTGGCACAGGGCGACTCCGCCGACGGCCTGGTCACTGTCTCGAACGTCGGGACCGCGCTGCTCCGCCTTTCGGCGATCCGGCTCGCGCCTGACTTCGCCGACACCAACGGCGAGATCACGATTGAGACGGTCGGCGGCGCCGCGTGGGACCCCGCTGCGAGCTACACGGTCGAGCCGGGCACCACCCTCGACGTGGGCGTGCGCTACAGCCAGGCCGACGACTCGAACGACACGGCGCAGCTCGTGGTCGAGTCGAACGACCCCTTCATCCCGGCAGCGATCTCGTTCCTGCGGGGGACCGCGAAGCTGCCTCGCCTCGAGGTTGTCCCCCCGTCGCTGACCTTCCCGCTCACGGCGCTGGGCCTGTCCACGAGCGCCACGTTCACGATCCACAACGGGGGCAGCGCCGACCTCGAGATCAACCTGCCTTCGCTGCGTGACGCGGCGGGGGTCTTCGAGCTCACGAACCTCGCCGACCTGCCGCCGGTCCTCGCGGCCGACGAGCGGTTCGATGTACAGGTCCGGTTCACGCCGACAGAGCCCCTGCCCGCCGGCCCGGACCCGACCTTCAACGGCGTCGTGCTGGTGACCTCACCGAACTCCGCCGCCGGCACGAACGAGGTGCAGGTGGTGCTCACCGGCCCGACCGCGCCTGAGCCGCAGTGCCTGCTGACGCCGATCCCGCAGCAGCTCAACTGGGGCGTGGCGGCGCGCGGCCAACGGACGACGCTGCCCGGTCGTCTCGTGAACCGAGGCTCGGGCCCCTGCCGCGTCACGGGCATCAGGGCGCAGACGGGATTCGGGCTGAGCACCTACTTCTCGGTCGGCAGGATTTCGCGCGCGCTGCCGGTTGACCTCGGGCCCGGCGAGGAGCTCTCGGTCGACATTGTCTACTTTCCGCTCGCGGCCGGGCTGTTTGACGGGTTGCCTGACAACGGCTCGGTCGAGGTCGTCGTGACCGACCCCTACGCGCCCGGCACGGCGGTCACCTGTGGACTCGTGGTGCCGCCTGGCGGCCTTGCGCCGGCCCGCTCGTGCGGGTTCGGGCTGGTGGGCCGGAGCGCCGTCGCCGACGTGACGGTGCTGCCGGCCTCGGTCGATGCCGGGGCCGTCACGGTCGGCTGCAACAGCCAGACCGAGGAGGTGAGGGTCTACAACAGCGGCCGGACGGACCTGAGCATCACCGCGATTCGCCTCGAGGACTGTGGCTCGGAGTGGGCGCTCGCGGGTGTCCCGGCGCTGCCGGTCACCGTGCGTTCGGGTGTCTTTGAGACCTTCGACGTGCGCTATCGGCCGACCGCACCGGGCGTCGACAACTGCCGCGTCGTGGTCGAGACGTCGGTGGGCAGCCGCGTGGTGCCGCTCCGGGGAGAAGGCGTCGTGTCGTCGCGTCAGGTGGACACCTTCGAGCAGGTCTCCGGCCGCGACGTCGACGTGCTCTTCGTGATCGACAACTCCGGCTCGATGTCCGAGGAGCAGGCGAACCTGGCGAACAACTTCGGCAACTTCATCAACGCCGCCCGCACGTGGGCGGCGGAGTTCCAGATCGGCATCGTGACGACCGAGGTCGGTGCCGACCAGGTGCAGGTGCCGTCGATCGGGAACTTCGCGCCCGGGGAGCTCGTGGGCGACCTCGATCCGCGGATCCTGACGCCGGCGGTCAGTGGCTACGAGTCACTGTTCAGGCGGTGGGTGCGGGTTGGCACGGGCGACGGGCTGAACTCCGACTCCGAGATGGGGCTCGAGGCGGCCTTCAGGGCGCTCTCGGACCCGCTGGTGACCGACCTCGGGCTGACCTGTGACGCGAGCTGCGTGGCGCCGTACGGCTGCTACGCAGGTTCGACCTACACGCCGGGTTCGCTGTGCGGAGGTCGCAACCGGACCTTCATCCGAGAGAACGCGTCGCTGGAGCTGGTCTTCTTGTCAGACGAGGACGACGTGTCAGAGCGCGCCGCGTCGTTCTACACCGACTTCTTCAGGAGCATCAAGGGCTTCAGGAACACGTCGCTCTTTCACGCCAACGCGATCGTCGGCGGCCGGGGTGGCTGCTCGAGCTCGTCGGGCGACGCGGTCGAGGGCTCGAAGTACCTCGACCTCGCCGACGAGACGGGCGGCGTCGTGGCATCGATCTGCGACTCGAACTTCGCCTCTGCCCTCTCGACCATCGGCAACCGCGCCTTCGGGCTCCGGGTGGAGTTCTTCTTGACCCGCCCGGCCGACCCCTCGACCATCACCGTCCGCGTCGAGGGGACGCCTGTCGCCTCGGGCTGGACCTACGACGCGACCTCGAACTCGATCCTCTGGAGCAACGAGGCGACCGCGCCGCAGCCCGGCCAGGAGTTCGAGGTCGAGTACGACGCGCAGTGCTTCTGACCGCGCCTGTCGCCGCCGGCGGCTGAAGGGGCGTCGCGGCTTGCGACAGCCCCAAATCAGAGTAGAGGCGCCGACAAACCCGGGGTTCGTCGCGAGGCATCGTGACGACCCCTCGTCTCGGAGTTTCGTGCATGGTTCAACGAGCCCTGACCCGCCTGCTGCTGCCCCTTGTCACCGCCGCGACGGCGCTGCTGTCACTGCCGGCCTGTGACGATGGGATCACCAAGACCCTCGAGCCGGCCGTCTCGTGCCAGGAGCCCTGCGACCTCAGCTTCTCGTCGCTCCGTCCGCAGGCCAAGAACCCGGGCGAGGTGACGATTGAGAGCGTCGGCGACGCCCCGCTCCGCATCCTCGCGGTCGACATCGAGGGAGCCCCCGCGAGCGTCAAGTTCAAGGACGTGACCGTCACCGACCTGATCTCCCGCGCGGACTGGCGGGTGTCGAGCGACACCCAGCACTTCACGGGATCCGATGGCCAGGAGCCGGGCGATGCGAACGCCTATGTGCTCGACCCCGGGCTCTTCCTCGAGGTCGGCATCACCATCACGCCGACCAGCAGTGGCGAGACGGGCTGCCCCGATGACCCAGCCGGCGGCTGCGGCACGCTCGTGGTCAAGACGAACTCGCGGCGGACCCCGGTGCTCGAGATCCCGATCGTGGTGACGGTCGCCCAGGGCCGCCCCTCGATCACCCCGACCGTGCTGACCTTCGGCTCGCCTCGCGCCGGCATCCGGCAGACGCGCTCGATCACCGTCACCAACGCCGGCAGCGGAGACCTGCTCCTCACCGACATCCGGCGAGCCGACCTCTCGACCAACATCTCATGGACCGAGGACAGCAACCGGTCGCTCCCGCTCAAGATCAGTCCGTCCGGTGACGCGGTCTACACGATCGAGTGGCTGCCAGCCGCCGACGACGAGCAGCTCAACGGCAACCTGCTGTTCGAGACGAACTCGCTGACCGCCAGGATCGTGAGCGTGAACGTGCGCTCCGACGGCACCAACTCCGCCGACATCTCTGTGACGCCCCTCGCCGTCCCGCTCGGCGAGGCCGGGGCCGGCGAGCTGGTCACCAGCCCGATCGAGGTCTGCAACCGCGGCACGGCCAGGTTGACCTACCGCTACCAGATCGGGGCCTTCATCCCGGGCGACGCGTCGACCGAGATCTCGCTCCGCGACGGGTCGGCCGCCGATTCGGAGCCGGTGCCCTTCGGCGCCGACATTGACCTCGAGGGCAGCAACTGCAAGCTCACCCATGTGCACTACAACGCCTCCGCGGCCCGCTCGATCCGGGGCACGCTGACGATCCTGTCGAACGACCCCGACTCCCCGTCGATCGACGTCTCGGTCAGCGGCGGCCCGGCGGCGCCCGAGATCGAGGTCGCCCCGCTTCAGCTCTACTTCGCGGACGTCGGTCCGGGCTCGAGCGCCGACCTGAGCTTCGTGGTGTACAACCGGGGCCGCGCCGACCTCACAGTGTCTGAGCTGCGCAAGAATGGGGACTTCGACGGCGAGTTCGTCCCCGACACGACCGCGCCCTTCACGCTCGCGCCGGGTGCGAGCCGCCGCATCACCGTGACCTACGCGCGGGCCATCACCGACGTCGGCACGCTCGACCAGGGCTCGATCGATGTCGTCAGCGACGACCCGCTCCGCGCGACGACAAGCCCGCGCGTCTTCATGTTCTCCTACCACGACGACCTGGTCTTCCCCCCGACCTGTGTGCTCACGGCAACGCCCGCGGAGCCCTACCGGGTCGGCCAGGCGGTCACGCTCGATGCCGCGAGCTCGACGCCACCGAGCGGTGGGGAGTGGACCGCCAACCCCTTCACCTGGACCGTGCTCGGACCCGCCGGGAGCGTCGCCGCGCCTGCATCACCGAACGCGGCGACCACGACGGTGACCTTCGATGTCGCGGGCACGTTCGAGGTGGGGCTGCGGGGCACGGCGCTGTCGGGCGGGCAGTCCGCCAACTGCCAGAGCTGGCGTTCGCTGGTCGTCCAGCCGTGACCTGACGCCTCTGCCGGGTCGGGAATGACCCCGCCCGGCACCCTGTTCCCCGACCCTCGCGAGGTCTGACGAGCCGGCGCTTCTTCTGCCTGGTCGCGTCCCGGGCCTCGTGCGCGCATCCCCTCGAAGCATCGGGCC
>JBILLP010000005.1:0-22644 GCA_044376025.1 Bradymonadia bacterium | reverse complement strand
GGCCACTGACCCGCGCCGCGCCCTCGGCCGCGCCACGCTGGCGGTGGCGCTGCTGCTCCCCGCCGCGGCCGAGGCGCACGACGGGCTCGACGCTCGGCGCGTCCTCGTCTCGGTTGACGAGGGAACGTTCTCGCTGCTCGTCGCGTGGGACGTGCCGGCCGGACCCATGGCCGGACAGATCGCCAGCGTCTGGAACCTCGACGCCGACCCCGCACGGCTCTCGCCGGCGGAGCGGCTCGCGCAGGCCCAGACGCTGCTGCCCCGCATGCGCGCCGGCTGGCAGCTCGAGCTCGAGGGTACGCCATTCGCCGGCCGGCTCAGCGAGTTCACCGTCGCGCCGAGGATTCCCGAGGACCCCGCCGCGGGCTTCTCCGCCGTCGCGCTCTGGACCATGGCAGTGTCGCCCGGGCCGCTCGAGCTGAGCCTGCGGGCCCTCGACGGCGTGACGAATGTGCGGGGAGAGGTGCAGGTCGGCGCGCCCTGGCAGGTCAGGGCCACCGAGCTGCCGATCGACGCCGCAGGCTGGCTGGTCGGCCCCTTCTCGCTGACCGACCTCGAGCCCGCCTGGATCGAGCTCGAATCGCCCGGCTGACACCCGCTCCCGTCACGCCGCCGGGTCGAATCCCTGTTCGGCGACCACCTCTGCGATCGCGGCGACCAGCTGCTGCATGTCGCGGGGCTGAAGCCGCCCGATGCACCCGATCCTGAAGCAGTCGCGCTGCGTCAGCTTGCCCGGGTAGATCACCAACCCCCGCTCTTGAAGTGCGTCGTAGAACGCCCTGAACGAGAAGCGGGGATCGCGCGGCGACAGCCACGTCGTGATCACATGCCCCGCCTGCTCCCGCGGCAGGTACAGCGAAAACCCCTGCGAGAGCAGACCCGCCACCAGCACGTCGCGGTTGGCCTCGTACCGCCGACGTCGACCCGCGACCCCACCTTCGTCGTGAAGCTCCCGCAGTGCCTGCGCAAACGCCAGGATCGCATGCGTCGGCGGCGTGAAGCGGAACTGCCCGTCGCGCTCCAGCCCCTTCCACTGCGCGCACAGGTCGAGCGACAGCGTTCTCGACCGACCCTCGCACTCGAGCAGCGCCTCGCGTCTCGCCAGCACGAACGAGAAGCCCGGCACGCCCTCGATGCACTTGTTCGACGACGAAATCACGAAGTCGAATCCCGATGCCGCGAGGTCGACCTCTACCGCGCCAAACGCGCTCATCGAGTCGACGATCACGCGGCTCTGCCGCTCGCGGCAGCGGCGTGCGATCTCCTCGATCGGGTTGAACAGCCCGGTCGTCGTCTCGCAGTGCACGACCGCCACATGCGTGACCCCGCCGAGCCGACCGAGCTCGCGGGCCACCGTGTCGGGATCGGCGGCTTCGTCCTCCGCGAACCGCACCTCGTGCGTATCGATGCCGTGGACACGCGCCATCTGCGCGATGCGCTCACCATACGCGCCGTTGACCACGACCAGCAGCCTGCCGTCGCGTGGGATCGCGCTCGAGATCACCGCCTCGATGCCGAAGGTGCCGCTGCCCTGCATCAGCACCGCCTCGTGGCCGGTGGCCGTCGAGACCCCGCCGAGCGCGAGCAGCGAGCTCCGCACCTCCGACACCACCTCCAGGAACTCCGCGTCGCGCGAGCCAAGGTCGCGCAGCATGCTCTGCTTGACGGTGCGACTCGTGGTCAGCGGACCCGGCGTGAACAGCGGCTTGTCGGCGGCGGTCGAGAGCGGAAGGTAGACCGGATTCATGTGGGGATCTCTCCGATGGCGAGGCGACCCTGGATCTGCTCCAGCGCCGAGATGAACTGCGCGACCGACGGGATCACGACGTGCGCGCCCGCCTCATGGAACCTCCGTCGGCCCGCATGGTACCGCTCCGTCCGCACCTCCGGGGGCAGCGCCTGCAGCTCCGCATGCGAGAGGCCGAGCTCGTTTCCGCTCTCGACAACGCCGACAGCCCAGCAGCCCGCGTTGCGCGCCGCGGCAATGCCGGCCAGCGTGTCATCGACCGCAACCACGCGCCGCATCGGGTAGACGTTGAAGTGCAGCGCCGCCGCGAACAGCATCCACGGCGCCGGCCGGCCCTCCGGCACGTCGCTCGCGCAGCAGAGGTGGTCCGGTGCCAGCCCGTTGCGCTCCGCCGCCGGAAGCAGCCGCTCCAGAATGTCCGCCGAGTAGCCGGTGCTCGAGCCGATCCGGATTCCCCGGCGACGAAGCTCCGCGAACGTCTCGACCGCCCCGGGGATCACGTCGGCGTGGCGCTCGATGCAGGCGATCTGGCGAGGCAGGAAGAGCGCGTACAGCCTGTCGATGTCGGCCTCTCCAGGCTCGCGGCCGTGATGCCGCTCCCACTGGCTCCGCACCGAGTCGAGCCGCAGGATGGTCGCGATGTGTGCGCGCTTCGAGAGCCCCATCGGACCTCGCGCCTCCGCCTCCGTGATCGAGATCCCCTCCGCCGCGAACGACTCCACGAACACCGCTGCCGGTGCTCGGCTCCCATGGTCGACGATGGTCCCCGCCCAGTCGAAACTCACCAGCCCGATGCTCACGCTCATGCGACCACACTCCCGGCCCGAAGCTCCGCCTTGTCGTGCGGCTTCGGCCTCAGCTTCGATACGAAGTACACCATCGCACACACGAACAGGACCGTCCCGAGCGCGCTCAGGACGTAGCTGAACCCGGTCAGGAAACGCGTCGGGGACATTCCCGTGAAGAGTACGTCACGCCCCACCTGCACCGTCACCGCGCCGAGGTATCCGAACGCATCTGCAAGGTAGATCGCGAACACCGCGTTCCCCGGCGATCGCGTCGCCGCGACGACCCGCTCGAACAGCACCGCGTTGAAGGGCACGTAGGCGGCATAGGCGCCGAGCCCCGTCAGCACGATCCACGTCACCCCGCTGATCCAGCCAAGCTGGTGCGCCAGCGTCGAGAGCCCGAGCAGCGCCATGCCGCCCGCCATCGTCACGAACGTCGCCGTCAGCGCCGAGCGGTTGTCACGCACCAACGAAAGCAGCCCCATCGCCCCGATCACGCCGAGCGTGACGGGCAGCTCCGTCCGTGTGAACGCCGCCACGCTCGCCAGCGCACCGAGTTCCGCGAGCACTTCAACCGCGAAATTGTCCCGCACGTCGCGGTAGGCGGTCAACACCAGGTAGCAGCCGATCAGCATCGCCAGGCCCGGGCCGAACCGCCGCACGAACTCCAGGCGCTGCGCGGGCGTCATCGGCGAGCGCTCCGAGCGCTCCGAGATGTCCTGCGCGTCGGGCGGAGGCGTCCTCTCGAGCAGCGCCACCGCGAGCACCAGCGGCACGATGAACAGCGCACCCGTCGCCGCGGGCATCCACGCCTCCGGGACCCCCTGCGACAGCACCCAGCGCCCAGCATCCTTCACCGCACCGCTCGACAGGATGAACGAGCACGACAGCATCGCCATCAGCCAGTCGGCCGCACGCCGACCCTCAAGGTACGAAACCACCAGGCCCCAGACCATGCCCAGCGGAAGCCCGTTGAGGAACATGGCCAGCAGCTTCCAGGGTCCCGGGAGCAGCGGCAGCAGCAGCAGCGCCGCCTCTGCGAAGAGGATCAACCCGATCAGCAGCCACCCCCGGTGGCGCTGACCCTCGCCTGAGCAGACTCGGATGCCCAGGAACTTCGACGCGGTGTACCCGGCGAGCTGCGCGACGATCAGCACCGTCTTCAGCTCCACCGCGCCGATCCCGGGCTCCGACTCCCACGTCGAGACCGCGAACGGCTTTCGAAAGCCGTACATCGCGAAGTAGGCGCAGAAGGCCGCCGTGCCCGCGAGCACCATCGGGAGCAGCCGCCTGCTCGGGGCGGAGGGAGGATGCAGGTTCATCGTCGATCCCGGAGATGGGGCGAGAGGCTTCCCGTGATCGCTCCCTGTGTCTGTCCGGGCTCGAAACGCGGGAGTTCTCGGGACGCTCCCGCCACGCCGAGCAACCAGACGTTGCCCGGCCGCCTCGGCCGTGACATGCGAACGTCATCACGGCCTGCTTCACCGGCGCCGTTCGACCGGCCTCTCCTCGGAGTCTCCCGTGCGCCTCCTGACACCCCTCCTTGGCGGCCTCGCCTGCCTCGCCCTTGTCCTCGATCCGGCCTCCGCCTCCGCCGATACGCCCGCGCGTCCCACGAACGTCATCCTCGTGATCGGCGACGGCATGGGACCCCAGCAGATCGGCCTCCTCGAGCTCTGGGCCCGGCACGCCACCTCGACGCCCTACGCAGACGGCGTCACACACTACCGACGCTTCGCACAGCGCGCCGACCTCAGCCTCTCGTGGACCGAACCCGACGGTGGCCTCGTCGTCGACTCCGCCTGCTCCGCCACCCAGCTCGCCACCGGCGTCGTGGCTCCGTCCGAGGTGCTCGGCCTCGACGCCCGGGGCGACCGCGCCACGACGATCGTCGAGGCCGCCCACGCCCGCGGCCTCGCGACGGGCCTGGTGTCCGACACGCGCGCAACCCACGCCACGCCCGCCGCCTTCTTCGCCCACGTGCCCCACCGGAGCATGGAGACCGTCGTCGCCGAGCAGCTCGTCGCCTCGCCCGTCGACGTGATGCTCTCGGGCGGCGCCGCCTACTTCGCCCCGAAGTCGCTGCAGGGCGGCGCAGCCACCCGCGCCTGGGCCGGCGGCGCCTTCGAGGTCAAGTCGAAGCGCTCCGACGAGCGCGACCTCACCGCGGAGCTCCGCGCCTCGGGCCGCGACGTCGTCTTCGACCTCGCCGGGCTCCAGGGTGCCGGTCCCCGTGTGACCGGCCTGTTCGCTGCCAGCCGCATGGCCGACGCCTTTGGCGACCGGGCGGCCCGGGCGAACCCCGCGCCGGAGAACCGGCAGCCCACGCTCGCAGAGATGGCCTCCGCCGCGCTCGACCGGCTCGACGACGACCCCGACGGCTTCTTCTTGATGATTGAGGCCGGACAGATCGACTGGGCTGGACACGCCAACGACGCCGGCTGGCTGCTCGCAGAGATGGCCCGCATGGACGCCATGCTCGGCGCGGTCTCCGCCTGGATGCGCGACCGCCGCGACACCCTGCTCGTCATCACCGCCGACCACGAGACCGGCGGCTTCGGCCTCAGCTACTCCTATGCCGACGCGCCTCCCGCCCGCGAGCTGCCTGGCAACGGCATGATGGGACGCCCCTTTCACCCCACCTACAACTTCGGCGCTCCGGCCATGCTCGACCAGCTCTGGGCCCAGACCGCGACGCTCACCTCCGCCTCGCAGGACCTCCCCGCGGGCGACCCCGTCGCGCGGGCCGCGGAGTTCTCGCGGCGCATCGAGCGCATCACCGGGCTGCGCTTCGACCCTGCGGCCGCGGCCCGCGCGCTCGAGACCGAACCCCGCGCCTGGCCCGACCCTGAGGGGCAGCTCGGCGGGCAGGTGCCGAGGTTCGACGTCGCCGACGCCTTCTACCCCTACGCGGAGGACGCGCCGTCGGCCCTCGCAACCCAGGGGCTGTCGCCGCAGCAGGGCGTCGTCTGGGCCACGGGGACCCACACGCACACGCCGGTGCCCGTTGTTTGGCTCGATACCGCCGGCGGCGCGGCGACGCCTCCCCGCCTCGTCGACCACCCGACCCTCGGCCACGCCCTGTTCGACGCGCTCGGGCTCTGACCCGGACCACCCGCGACCGGCGTCGGGCGCTTGGCCCGGTCGAGCCAGGCCGGTACGATGCCGTCCATTCGCTCCGCCCACCGACACCCCGACGACCGCAGGTCCTGCCCGTGACACATCCCCTGGCTGTCCGCCTCGCCGCCTTGCTGCTGGTGGCCCGCTTCGCCGCCGGGTGCGGCGACCCTGACTCCAAACCCAACCCCGACGTCGGCGCCGACACGGCCGACACGGCCGACACGGCCGCCGACGCCGATACCGATACCGCCGATACCGCGGCGCCGTGGGACGACGGCGCCGACCCCGGGCTGCCGCCCGTGGACATCGCTCCTTGGTCCCGGCTCGACGTCGACTCCGTCAAGCGCATCGTGCTCTGGCCGCGCGAGGATCGAAACGCCGTCGCCACGCTGCGCGACGACGCCGACGACACCGGCTGGGAGCCCGAGCCCGCGACGCCCTCGACGCTCTGCATCGACTGGCAGCCTACGCTCGGTCGCCCGCTCTGGGTCCGCGACCTCACGCTCGAGGGCTCCGGGCTCGCGGGCGAGGTCTCGGTCACGCGCCACCGTGCCTGCGGACTCGAGCCCCTCGCTCCGCCCGTCACCGGCACGCTCGGCCGGCCCATCGTCATCGGGGCGCGCGCCGGAGCCATCGAGCTCCGCTTCGAGGCAGCCGCTGCGCTCCGCATCGACCGGCTCGAGGTCGTCTCGACCGACGCCGTCCCGCTGCCGGTCGAGCCGGACGCCGCCGCAGGCCCGGGCGCCTCGATCGACGGCGTCATCGAGGGCTTCTACGGAGTCCCCTGGTCGTGGCGCGAGCGGGCCTCGATCATCGACCGCATCGGCGCCTCCGGCATGGGCACCTACGTGTACGCCCCCAAGTCAGACCCGCTGCACCGCGCCCGCTGGCGCGAACCCTACGACGCGACCTTCGTCGACCGCTTCGGCGCCCTGTCGCTCCGGGCGCGCGAGCGCGGCGTCAGGGTCTTCTTCGGCATCTCGCCCTTCATCGACTTCGACGATGCCCGCGACTACCCCACGCTGCTCGGCAAGCTCCGGGCCTTCGCCGACACCGGCACGCGCGACTTCGTGCTGCTCGCCGACGACATCGAGGGCGACATCGCCCGCCCCGTCGACGGTACGCTCGCCGCGCTGCACCGGAGCGTCGTCGAGCGGCTCCTCGCCGACCTCGCCGACGTCGACGGGCTCACGCTCTGGTTTGTGCCCACCGTCTACTCCGACGCACGGCTCGACGCCTGGGCGAGCGGGGCCGACTACCTCGCAGGCATCGGCCGGCTCGACCCCCGCGTCGAGGTGCTGTGGACCGGCACCGACACCTTCGCGGCGACGATGACGGGCGACGACATGGCCCGGGTCACCGCCGCGCTCGGTCGCCGACCCTTCATCTGGGACAACTTCTGGGCGAACGACGCCGGCGACGGGCTCTTTGGCCGCGTCATGCTCGGCCCCTTCGCGGGACGCGAGGCCGGCCTTCGCAGCGCCGTGACCGGCATCGCCCACAACCCGATGATCCAGGGCGCGCTCTCACGGCTCGCGCTGGGCACCTTCGCCGCCTGGCGCGACGACCCCGCACGTACACCCGGCGCGCTCCGAGAGGTCGCCGCCGGCCTCGAGGCCGCCGCCGCGATCCGCCCCGACCCGGCGCTCGCGCCGCTGCTCACCGACATCATGGAGGTCTTCGACGGCGCCGCCAACGACGACCCCGCCTACGCCGCCTACGACGCCATCCCCGACCGCCTCGCCGCGCTCCGCGGCTTCGACGAGGCCGACCGCGACGCGCTGCTCGCGGCCCTCTCGACGCTCGCACGCATGGCGACGCTCTCGTCTGGACTCCGCCACTCCGCCGCAGAGGTCGACCTCGTCGATGACCTCGTCTTCGGGCTCGACAAGGCCCGCATCCTGGGTGAGGCCGGGCTCTGGAGGCTCGCCGCGATGCGCGAGCGCTGGGCCGGGCGCGACACCGGGCCCGCAGAGGCCGCCGCAGCGGCGCTCGACAACGCCGCGCGGCAGAACCGCGTCGCCTTCAGCGGCTCCACCCCGGGCCGACTCACCTCGACCTCGCAGAACCTTGCCCCGATCGTCGCCGCTCCCGTCGACCCCACCGTCGCGCCGCGCGGATGCAGCGTCGAGGCAGGCGTCGACTGGCCGCTCCCCGAGGGCTCCGTCGCCGTGTTCGGCCTCGCTGGCGCCACGGTGCGCGACGGCGCCGTGTCGTGGCGGCCGAACCACCCCGGTCGCTACCGCGTGGCGCTTGTGGTGGTCCGCGGCGGCGCCAGCCCGGGATTCGGCTCCTGGCTCGGCGACCTCGACTGCCGCTGAGCACCGCGCCCGGCACTATCCATACGCCTGTCGTGGCGCTGTCACATGGATCGGCTGTGGATGCGGCCGATGCGAACCACCCTGACGACCGCGCTCCTCGCCGCCACCGTCGCCCTAGGCAGCGCCTGCGATGCGGCACCCGACCGCGCCGCACTCGTCTGCGACACCCTCTTCGTCGACAACGCCGCGCTCGCCGCCCGAGATCCGTCTCTTGTCGACGAGAAGCTCACGGTGATGGGCGCAGACCGGTACGACTGGTTCAGGGGCACGCTGCGCCTCTTCTTGCGCGACGCGACCCTGCCCGGCGCGCCCTGGTCGTGGACGCCCCGCTCCGCAAAGGCCACCGGCATCGCGCTCGTCGGCGACCCGCACGTCGAGAACGTCTCGACCTACCTCGACGCCAGCGGCGCGGTTCGACTCGAGTTCAACGACTTCGACGCGGCCACCTGGGGACCCTGGTGGCTCGACGCCTGGCGGCTCGCGACCAGCCTCGCGCTGCTCGACAACGCCGGTCTCGCCGCTGCCGACCCGGTCCTTGCGCGGCGGCTCGCAGAGACGGTCGCGCGGGCCTACGTCGCAGAGGTCGGGCGCAGCGACGCCTCCGCCCCGGGGCGCATCGTCGACGACGGACGCCAGGGCCGGCTGATCGGCCAGCTCTTCTCCAAGGCGCGAAACGACGCCGCCGACCAGGAGATCTTCGCCGACTGGACCCGCCTCGGCGACGCCGGGCGCCTCCTCGTCACCGACGCGGCCGCCTCCGACGACTACCTCGCCGCCGCCGGCACGATCGAGGCAGCCCTGGTCGGCGGGGCCTGGGACCGCGCGCGGCCCCGGGGCACCGGCGTCGAGCCTGCCGGGCCGTTGCTCGACCTCGCGAGACGCTACGGCGCCGGCGTCGCCAGTCGCCCGAACCTGCGCTACTACCTGCTGCTCGACGGCGGCACCGACCAGCCGCTCGACGACCTGATCATCGAGGCCAAGGAGACGCTCGACGCGCCCCCCGCACTCGACCCCACGCTGCGCAACCGCTCGGTCGCCACCGATGACGCCGCCCGCGCCGTCGCGCTGCAGCGCGCCCTGCAGGGAGAGCTCGCCGGGCTGCCCTCCGTCGACCCCTGGCTGTCGGCCTCCGCCGGGACCCCGGCCTTTCGCTTCAGGGGCGTCACCTCGTGGCAGCGCTCACCCAGGCACGAGGACCTCGAGGGCACCGCCGCCCTCGGCGCGATCGGCGCCGCCCCGATGATCGAGCTTGCCAACACCCTTGGCCGCCTGCTCGCGCTCAGCCACCTGCGCGCCCCGACCCGCGACGGCGCCGCGGCCGCGCCCATCCTCGCCACCGACCTCGCGGGGCGCGAGGACGCCTTCATCTCGGGACTCGGCACGGCCGCCGTCGAGATGGCCGTCCGCATCGATGCCGACTGGCGCGCCTGGAACGAAGGCGGCGCCAGGTCCTGTCACCTCACGGAGCCTCGATGAATCCTGTCCCGCGGGCATGCCCGCTTGTCGTGGCCGCCCTCTTCGTGCCCAGCCTCGCCGCCGCTCACGACACCACCGACCGCGCGGATTCGACCCCGACGGCCGGGGTCTCAGCCTCGCTCTCGACGCTCTGGCAGCGCTCGGACCTCGGCGCCGGGGCCGACGACGCGCTCGACCTCGGCCGCGCGGAGCTCACCGCGACGGTCACCTCAGGTGCCTTCGAGCTCGGCGGAGAGGTCGCCGCCATCCGCTCCGCACAGCCGGGCAGCCTGCTCGGCCTCGCCGGCAACAGCCTCGTGCCGGTGATGCGCCAGGCGTGGATCGGCGGCTCGTGGCGACCGCTCCCGCTGCACGAGATCGAACTCGGCGTCGATGCCGGGCTGCTCCGCACCACCGTGGTCTCCGCCTCTGCGGCGACCCCGCTCCGGCCGCTCGGTGAGTCGGCGCTCGAGCGGCTCGGCGGCGTGCCGCGCGCCGACGTGGGGCTCCGCCTCTCCGCGGCATGGGGCACGGTTGCGACGCTCCAGCTCGACGCAACGAGCGGCGAGGGCGACGACGACATCGACCGAAACGACGGGCGCACCCTTGGCGCCACGCTCGCGGCCGGGCTCGGCGAGCCCGGCACGACGCTCGGGCGACTCGACCTCACCGTCGGGATCGCTCGGGGTGAGGTCGGCCCGGCTGAGCTTGAGCGCACCTCGACGGTCGCGGTGCTCGCGTGGCGCGAGCGCTGGGTCGAGGCCGGTGCGACCTGGGCGCGGATCGACGGCGTCGAGGGCCGGGCAGAACTCTCGTCGACGATCCTCTCTGCCTGGGCGCGCGTGCCCGACCCCTGGCGTGTCGCAAGCCTCGTCGCAGGCTGGGAACAGGTCGCTCCCGATGCCGACGCCGACGCTGCGGCCGTGACGGCGACCTTGGGGCTTCGCGTCGATGCGCCCACCGACCCCGACGCCTGGATCAAGCCCGGGCTGCTTGTCACCTGGTCGAGCGTCGAGGTCGACGACCTGGCCGCCGGGCTCCCGGGGGCCGGCGAGGCAGAGTCAGGCGACCTCTACCGCGTCGGCCTCTTCGCCGAGCTCGCCGCGCCCTGACGCCTCAGGCCCGTCCCAGCTCCTCGAGCACCCGCGCCGACGCCCTGATGCCGTTGTAGAAGTTGTCGAGTCCGAACTTCTCGTTCGGTGAGTGTGCGCGGTCGTCAGCGAGCCCAAAGCCCATCAGCACCGAGTCGATCCCGAGCTCCTGCTTGAAGCTCGCCACGACCGGGATGCTGCCGCCGCTGCGGATCATCACCGCCTCGACCCCCCACACCTTCGCCAGCGCCGCCTTGGCCGCCTTCATGGCCGGCGCATTCCGGTCAACCAGGAAGGCGGGCGCGCCGTGGTGCAGCTCGACCGTCGCGGTCACGCCGGCCGGCAGGTTCGCCATGATGTGCGCCCGCAGCTTTGCCTCGATCTCCTCACAGGTCTGGTTCGCCACGAGCCGGCACGAGATCTTCGCATGCGCGGTCGCCGGCAGCACGGTCTTGGCGCCCTCGCCGGTGTAGCCGCCCCAGATGCCGTTGCAGTCGAGCGTCGGCCGCGCCGTGATCCGCTCGAGCACCGTGTAGCCCGCCTCGCCGGGCGACGAGGCGACGTTGACCTCTGCCCTGAAGCCGGCCTCGTCGTGGCCCAGCGACGCGAACTCCGCGCGCTCCTCGTCGCTCAGCGGCTGCACGTTGTCATAGAAGCCCTTGACCGCGACCCTGCCATCGGCGTCGTGCAGGCCTGCGATGATCTTCGCCAGCGCGTTGATCGGGTTCGCGACGCCGCCGCCATACAGGCCCGAGTGCAGGTCATGCGACGGGCCCCTGACATGGACCTCCACGTAGCAGAGGCCGCGCAGCCCGCAGGTGATCGCCGGGCGCCCCGGCGCCCACATCGACGTGTCCGAGATGATCACCAGGTCGGCCTTCAGCCGGTCGCGGTGCTCCCGCAAGAAGGGGTCGAGGTTCGGGCTGCCGACCTCCTCCTCACCCTCGATCAGGTACTTGACGTTGATCGGCAGCCGGCCGTGCACCGCCATGTGGGCCTGCGCCGCGAGCACGTGGCAGAGCATCTGTCCCTTGTCGTCGGTCGCGCCCCGGGCGACGATGTTGCCGCCTTCGATCGTCGGCTCGAAGGGCGGGTTTCGCCACTCGTGGAGCGGCTCGACCGGCTGCACGTCATAGTGCCCGTACACGAGCACGGTCGGCGCCCCGGGCGCCCCGAGCCACTCGCCATACACCACCGGGTGGCCGGGCGTGGCGATGACCTCGGTCGTCACGCCGGCGCTCGCCAGCGCTGCGGCGACATGGTCGGCGCAGCGCGCGGTGTCCTGGCGGTGCTCGGTCTTCGCCGACACGCTCGGGATGCGCAGGAGCTCGCGCAGCGCCTCGAGGTGGGCCGTGCGGTGTTCGAGGAGGTAGCTGTCGAGGAGGTCGTTCGACATGGTCGGGTCCGTGGGGCGGGGCGGTCGGGGCCGCGGGTCACTTGGGGCAGGATTCGGTCGCGGAGAACAGGAGTAGGCCGAGCTGCGTGAAGCCGGCGTCGCCGGGCTGCAGGCGGGCCCGCTCGTCGCGGACCGCCACCGGGTCGAAGTCCCGCTGCCGGAGCAGCTTGACGTAGCTCAGCTCAGGCAGCTGGTGCGTCGCGAGCGCCGCCGGCGCCTTGAGGTCGAAGCGTCGGGTCATCAGGGGCAGGAGCGCCTGCGCGGGCACCTTCGCGTTGGTGAGCAGGGCGAGCCGGACACCCGCCTCCGCGTCGCCGGCATCGCCGCTCGAGAGCGCCGCCGCGACCCACGCCGCGGCCTGCTCCGGCGTTGCGGCTGCTGCGATGTCGAGCATCGGCGACAGCCGCGAGGCGTCGGGCGCCGCCGCCCAGAGGCCCCGGGCAACCGGGCTGCCCTCGGGCCCGAGCCGCGCCGCCAGGCGTGGCCACAGCGGCTCGGTCGCCAGGTCGGGCCGCGCCGCAAGCGCCGTCGCGAGCTCGGCCGGCCGGCCGCCGGCCCAGAGCACCAGCGCGGTCAGCCGCAACTCGTCAGGGGCCTTCGCCAGCGCGGGGGCCACGGCCGCTGCCAGCGCCTGCTCCCCGGTCGTCGCGCCGAGCAGCGCCGTCCATCCCGCGGTCTCCGCCGCCAGCGCCCGGTGCTTGAGCTCGGCACGCTTGCCCAGCCGTGCGAGGAGCAGCTCCGCGACCGCGCCCTGCTGGCCGGGATTGGCGTCCGCGACCTGCCCGAGCCGTCCGAGCACCGCCGCCGGCAGATCGCGGTCTCCCGCCGCGACGCGCACTGTCGCTGCGACCACGAGCCACGGCTCCGCCAGCCCCGGTGACTCCGACCGGGCGCGCAGCGGCTCGACCTGGGCCCTGAGGTCCCCGACCCGGGTGTTCAGCCACGACGCGAGCTGCGAGAGCCGCAGCGGCGCGAGGCGTCCGGCTTCGGTCGCCTCCGCGGCCGCCGGCTCCGGCGACATCGCCCGGAGCACCACGGGCACCAGCCGCGACCCCTCGACGTAGGGCGCAATCCGCTGGAAGATCCCCGGCATGCTGAGCACCGTCGTGGCGCTGCCAGGGCGCGAGAGCTCGGTCAGGAGCGCCTCCATCGCCGCAGCATCCCGGAGCGCCGCAGCCTCGAGCCGCGTGATCGCCTCGACGCTGCCGGGCGCCTCGCTCGTGCCCGTCGAGCCCGGGCGCGCCGCCTCGAGGACACGCCGCAGCCCGGCGCAGCCGGCGTCGTCGCCGCGCCCGGCGCACCAGCCCCCGGCGCCAAAGAAGCGCGCCGCGGCCGCCGCCGGAAAGGCCGCCGCCCGCTCGATCCGGCTCGCCCGGAGCGACTCGGGTAGCGCGCCACCCTCTCCGAGGTGCTTCACCAGCAGCGCCAGCCCCGCATCGCCGCTGGCGGCCAGCGCGCTGGCCCCGACCGACAGCCGCAGCCGGTTCTCACTCCCGGAGCCGTCCGACACAAGCTCCTCGGCGACCCGGATCGCCGCCTCGGGGGCCACGCCCTGCAGCATCGTCAAAAGCTGCGCCGCCTTCTCGGCACTCGCGCTGCGCACCCGCGCCGCCAGCAGTTCAGCCAGCGGCGCAGCCGCCGCGCCCGCATCCCGAAGCCGCTCGAGCTCCGCGTCGGTCAGCTCCGCCGGCTGCAGCAGCCGCGCCTGCAGGTCGCCGACCGCATCGCCCGCCGGCCGTGCCGTCAACGTCGACAGCAGCGGGCGGGCCGCCTCGCAGGTCTCGCGCGTCCACACCACGACCGGGGCCTTCGCCGCCCCCGATCCCTCGCCTGCAACGCGGTCCGCCGAACCCTCTGCCGGTGCGGGCGCCTTCGTGTGGCAGCCTCCGGCGAGGCCAGTGGTCAGGAGCAGCGCGAGGCCGAGGCAGACAAGGCGACGAGGGGGCACGGGCAGGGCTCGCATGGCGCGGTTTGACTCCGTCGTGGGCGGCCGTGCGGCTACGGCGAACGCTCTCGAAAGGCAAGCGCACCCGCGCGCCCGGGGCACGCCGTCACGACCTCTTTTCGTTGACCTCACGACCCGCGCCGAATACCCCCCTTGGCCATCGCCGAACGACCGGGGCAGCGAGCCCGACCACCGCTCCGCCCCCCTTGGCCGGCCCCTCGAGCCTCTCCTCCCGCGGCCCCGGGCCGCATGCCCCTGACACGTGCGCTCCATGCGACTGTATCAACGTGGACTCCTCCAGTTCTTCGGCGCCTTCGCCTTCTGCACGCTGCTGCTGGCCGGCATCGGCTTCGCGCAGGGCAGCGACCCCGCCCCGGGCGACGCCGCTCCCGCCGCCGCCGCCCCGGGCGACGCCGCTCCCGCCGCCGCCCCGACCGACACTGCCGCCCCGAAGCGCGGGCAGACCAGCCTCTCCGACCTCAAGGCCAAGGGCGGCGGGGCAACCCCCATGCAGCGCCTCCAGTCCGTCGTGGGCGTCGTCGGCCTCCTCGGGCTCGCCTTCGCACTCTCGAACAACCGCCGCCGAATCGACTGGAAGGTCGTCGCCTGGGGAACCGCCCTCCAGCTCGGCTTCGCCTTCCTGATCCTCGTCACCACCCCCGGCCGCATGCTCTTCTCCGGCATGAACGACGCCGTCGTCGCGCTCCTCGGCTTCACCGAGCAGGGCGCCAGCTTCGTCTTCGGCAACCTCATCCACAACAACGTGCCGGTCGGCACACCCCTCGACGGCGGACCGCCCCCCTTCACCGGCGGACCCGCCCCCATGGCCCCCGTCATCCCGCCCGGGCAGACCGCCTGGGCCAACGTCGGCAGCTTCTTCGCCTTCAGCGTCCTGCCGACCATCATCTTCTTCTCTGCCCTGATGACCGTCCTCTACCACGTCGGCATCATGCAGCATGTGGTCAACTTCTTCACCCGCGTGATGCAGAAGACCATGAAGACCTCAGGCTCCGAGACCCTCTCCGCCGCCGCCAACATCTTCCTTGGCCAGACCGAGGCCCCCCTCTGCGTCAAGCCCTACGTCGGCAGCATGACCAACTCCGAGCTCATGGCCGTCATGGTCGGAGGCTTTGCCAACACCGCCGGCGGTGTCCTCGCCGCCTACGTCGGCATGCTCAAGGGCTACTTCCCCGACATCGCCGGACACCTCATCTCGGTCAGCGTCATGAGCGCTCCCGCCTCGCTCGTCATCGCCAAGATGATGTTCCCCGAGACCGAGCCCTCGCAGACCCGCGGCGAGCTCACCATGAAGGTCGAGCGCATCGACGCCAACGTCATCGACGCCGCCGCCCGTGGCGCCGGAGAAGGCCTCCAGCTCGCCCTCAACGTAGCCGCGATGCTGATCGCCTTCATCGCCCTCATCGCCCTCGGCAACGCCTTCACCAGCTGGGCCTTCGGCCTCGTCGGGCGCGGCGACATCAACCTGCAGACCCTCTTCGGCTACCTCTTCTGGCCCATCGCCTGGCTCATGGGCATCCCCGCCGCCGACTGCACCGTCGCCGGCAAGCTCCTCGGTACCAAGACCGTCATCAACGAGTTCGTCGCCTACCTCGACCTCTCCAACCTGCTGCAGAACTCCCCCGACAGCCTCAGCGACCGCTCCAAGATCATCGTCACCTACGCCCTCTGCGGCTTCGCCAACTTCAGCTCGATCGCCATCCAGATCGGAGGCATCGCGGGCCTCGCTCCCCACCGCCGCTCCGACCTCGCACGGCTCGGCCTGCGCGCCATGGTCGGCGGCAGCATCGCCACCTTCATGTGCGCGGCGATCGCCGGCCTGCTCATCTGACCACGAGGCGCGCTCCCTGACAGCCCCGCCGCGAGCCGGGAGCCGTCAACCTTGACCGGTGTCGCGCTGCTGAGCGAGAACCACCTCGGCGCAGGAATGGTCCTGCGGGAGGAGGCTGACATGTCACGTTGGTTGCTGACGGCTGTTCTGGTCCCCTTTGCCACGTCGTGTGCCGACGACGGGCCGAGCCGCAAGGGCTCGGGTGATTCCACCATCGACACCGGCGGTGGCGGCGGCACCGGGACCGCCGAGCAGGCGGAGGCGTTCTACGGTCAGGGCGCTGTCGTGTTGTGCGCCGGCCTCGAGCGGTGTGACTGCCTCGAGATCAACGGGCGGACCCTCACCCGCGACGAGTGCGAGTCCTCGCTGCGGGACGTCTTTGTCGAACAGCGACCCTGGACCGCCGTCGCCGCGGGCCGCCTCGCCTTCGACCCCGCGCTGGGTGACGCCTGCCTCGATGACCTCGCCACCCGCGCCTGCGATGGCAGTGACCCCGAACCCGAGTCCTGTCGGAACGCCATCCGCGGCCTCGTGCCGATGGGCTCCCCCTGCACGTCAGACGAGGAATGCACCGACCGTGAGGCCCTCTGCGCGCGGACGGAGGCCTCGATCGAGGCGCCGGAGCTCTGCGTCAAGCCGGTGGCGGGCGACCCCTGCGTCCGCCTCGGCTGCGTCGCCCTCGACGACGGGAGCGTCGACTGCTTCTACGGCTGCCCCGATGGCCTCTCCTGCGACTTCGACCCGGAGACCCCGCGCTGCCAGCCCACCGTGACGGCCTCCGTCGGGCAGCCTTGCTCCGACCCCCTCATCAGGTGCGCCGACGGCGCCTTCTGCGACTACGACGCCTCGCCGGCCGGCTGTGCCGCAACCAAGCCCGACGGCGCCGCCTGCAGCTACGACTCGCAGTGCGAGAGCGACAACTGCACCAACGACGGTGTCTGTGCGCCCAGACCGGCGTGCGGGCTATTGTCCGCGAACTGACGCGGCGGCGACCCCCTCCCGGGAGACCTCGAGCCTGCCGGCCCGCTGTCGAGGCAGGCGACCGGCAGGGCCCGAGGATTCGCCCCGCGTGACCTGCTCAGTTCGCGCCCGAGCCGTTGCTCGATCCCGAACCCTCGCCTGAACCCTCGCCCGAGCCCTCACTCGGGAACTCGCCGCGGCAGGCGTAGTAGGTATCGAGGCAGTTCTCCTGCTGGCAGGTCGTGCAGGCCGCAGAGTCCGGATCGGCCGCGCACTGGGCGAGGCAGTTCTGGATCGAGCAGACGACCACGCCCGCGTAGCAGCCGGAGCAGCCGGCGGTCAGGCCCGTCTGCTCGGCAACGCAGGTGCCCGCACACGTGCCGGGATCGGCATCGCCGAGGCAGCCCAGGCCGCAGCTCTGGGCCTCGTCGGCGGCTGCGGCGCCCTGGTCCGGCAGCAGGATCACCAGGTCGGGGTCGTTGATGCACTGGTTCACCGCGCCGGTGCACAGCCTGTAGTCCTCAAGGCAGTTCTCCTCCTGGCAGGTCGCGCACGCCGCAGAGTCCGGATCAGCCGCGCACTGGGCGAGGCAGTTCTGGATCGAGCAGACGACCACGCCGCCGTAGCAGCTCGCGCAGCCCTCGCTCAGGCCCGTGCGGCCTACGAGGCAGGTGATCGCGCAGGCGCCCGGCTCAGCGTCGCCAAGGCAACCAAGCCCGCAGCTCTGCGCATCATCGGTGACCGTGCCGCCCGAGATGATGCCCTGGTCGGCCGTGTTCACACACTCATCGACCAGCACCGGCGGTGCCGTCGTGTCCTCGGTGGTGTCGGTCGTGGTGTCGCCGCTGCCATCCTCGGTGGTGTCGGTCGTGGTGTCGCCGCTGCCATCCTCGGTGGTGTCGGTCGTGGTGTCGCCGCTGCCGTCCTCGGTGGTGTCGGCACCGGTGTCGGTGGAGGAGTCGTCGTCGTCACCGCCGCAACCGACGGCGAGTGAGGCGAGCGCGCCCAGGCAGAGCATCCTCAAGGTCCAGTTGTTGATCACATTCTTCATCGCATACCTCAGTCTGGTCGGGCCGTCGCAGGCCCGTGAGAGCGGCGGCCCGGCCACACTCCGGCACGGTCGCCTTGATCCATGCATGGGGCACTAGCGTACTTCACGGTTCGTTGCACGAGATTGACGTCGAGTTGTCATCGGCGCCGTCGGTCTGGCCCTGCGGCTCGCTTCGACCTACCATGCGGGTTCCCTCTGCCCCGGCATGCTCCGTGCGATTCCCCCGGCTCCACGCACACCACCTCGCGTTCGCGCTCGCCGCCCTGGTCGGCGGACTCGTGCCCGCCTCCCGGGGCGCCCGTGCCGAGGCCCCCGCCGCCGCGCCGCAGCTCTCCGCCGCGGCGATCCTCGACCGCGTCCTGCAGTCCGAGGCGCTCGGCTTCCGCTCCGGGCAGGTCTCCATGACCCTGCTCATCCAGGATGCAAGCGGCGAGAGCCGCGAACGCCGCCTCCTGATCCGGGGCATGGTGGAGCCCGACGGCCGGCGCGCCCTCGTCCGCGTCACCGCTCCGGCAGAGGTCGCCGGCCAGGCCTACCTGTTCCGCGAGAACCAGCGCGGCGAAGACGACTTCTACATCTTCCTCCCCGCGCTCGATGACGCGCCCCGCCGCATCTCCGGCAACCAGAAGAACGGCTCCTTCATGGGGTCGCACCTCACCTACGCCGACCTCGAGACCCGCGACCTGCGCGCCGCCACCGCCACCAGGCTCCCCGACGAGCGCATCGGCCAGTTCCCCGTCTACGTCGTCGATGCGGTCCCCGGCCCCGGCCAGGGCGCCGAGGCCGCCCGCATCCGGCTCTGGGTCCGCCAGTCCGACTTCGTGCCCCTCCGCATCCGCTACTTCGACGACGACGGAACCCCCACCCGCACCCTCTTCATCGAGCAGACCGCCAACGCTTCCGGCCGCACCTATGTCCGCCGCATGACCCTGCGGCCCGCTGCCGGTGGAGCGACCACCGTCATCGTCGAGAATCCTGACTTCGACGCCCGGCCCACCGCCGCGGAGATGACCCCCCAGGCCCTCGCCCACTGACACCGTGCGAGCCCCTGCCCTTGCGCTCGTCGGCCTGTTGGCCTCCTCGCCCGCCCTCGCACGCGCCGCGGAGCCCGACCCGCACGACCTCGTCCTCGACCCCGAGAACGCACCCCAGCCCACCGCCACCCAGCCCCAGGCGGCCCCGCCGCCGGCGGTTGCCGCGCCGGGCGCGGAGCTGGTCGTACCCACCCTCGCGCTCCGCCTCGATTCTGGCTTCGACACCCACCGCGACGGCGACTCCGAGGTCTGGCACCACGACCAGCTCCGCGGGGACGCCTCGCTGGCGCTTCGGCGCCCCGGCCGCCTGTCTGCGTCGCTGGCGGTCCGCTGGCGCTGGCGCCGAGAGGTCCGCGACCCACAGCACGGCCTCGCCCCCGTCCTCGAGCCCGACGGCCGCGGCACCTCCGCCGCACCCACCACCACCCTCTCCGAGCTCGACCTGCGCGACGCCCGGCTGACACTTGTCCTCCCCGCCGACCAGCTCCTCACGCTCGGCGTCCAGTCGATCCGCTGGGGTGTCAGCGACTTCATGATGCCGGCCGACCTCCTGCAGCCGCAGGACCTCCGCTCGGGCGTCGCCCTCGGGCCCGACGACGCTCGCATCCCCACCCTGGCGGTCCGCCACCAGTGGGTCCGCGGACCGTGGTCGACCGACCTCGTGCTGATCCCCTTCTTCGAGCCCAACCGCGTCGAGGCCGTCGGCGGCGACCTCTCGCTGCTGTCCTCCGCCGTGCCCCTGGTGCCCCCGTCGCTCCGGGCCCTCGCGGCGCCGCTCGTCGATCCCGCCAACCGCGACCTCGTCTCCCGCCTCTTCACCCAGACCGAGCGCCCCGCCCCCACCCTCGCCAACGTCTCCCTCGGCGCACGCGTCGGGGCCTCGGTCGGCGGCGCCGACCTCGGCGTCTCGGGCCTCTGGGGCTGGGACCGGGTCCCCGCCATCGACGCCGCCCCGACCATCCGCGAGCTGATCGCCCGGGGCATCGAGGTCGCCGCGACCGGGGAGGGCGCTGTCGCCGAGATCCAGACCGCCGAGCTGCTCGCGCTGCTCGGCAGCGACGAGCCGATCTACCGGGCACACTACGCGCGCCGGCTCTCGGTAGCGGTCGACGCAGTGCGCTACGTCGGCCCGGTCGGCGTGCGGCTCGAGTCCGTCTGGAGCCCTGAGCGCACGCTGCTGCTCGAGGATGGGCAGACGGTCCGTCGGGCAAGCCTCTTCTCGACCCTCGGGATCGGCGGGGAGCCGATGGGTGGTCGGATCGCCTGGGGCGTCGAGGCCTTCTTGCAGCACAACGAGGTGCGGAGCGGCGAGAGGCCCGTGATCGTCGGCGACGACTTCTACGGCTGCGCCGGTGGCGTCGCCTGGGATGACGCCGCCGTCGAGGGGCGCGGACTGACAGCACGGCTCGGCGGCCTCCTCGACGCCGGTGCCGCCGATGTGGCGCTGCTGCCCTCCCTGTCGTGGACCCTCTCGGGCGGCACCCAGCTCGGCCTGCGCGCCCGCTGGCAGGTCAACGGCGGCTCGCGCCGGCTCAGCCTCGGCGACCTCGCGCGGGGCGACGATGAGTGGATCGCCCACCTGCAGCAGTCCTGGTGACCGGGCCGGAGCGCGAGCATCGTTGCAACGCGCCGCCGGCACGCTAAAGGGCGCGCCGCCTCGTGGTGTGTCGAGCCGGCTCCGCTCGCGCGCCCGATTTCATGCCGGAGAGTGGAGATGGGCCGAACGTTCGAAAACAGAAAGCAGGCGATCTTCGCCCGCTCCGACCGCCTCTCGAAGATCTTCTCGCGGCTCTCCCGCGAGATCATCATCGCCATCAAGCAGGGCGGTGGCGCTACGCCGGACACCAACCCCGCGCTGCGTCGCGTGCTTCAGAACGCACGTTCGGCCAGCATGCCCAAGGACAAGGTCGAGGCCGCCATCGCGCGGGCGACCGGGCAGGGCAGCGACGCCAACTACGAGGAGGCGCTGTACGAGGGCTACGCCCCCCACGGCATCGCGCTGCTGGTGGTCGCCGCGACCGACAATCCCACCCGCACCGTCGCCAACGTGCGCGTCTGCTTCAACAAGTGCGGGGGCACGCTCGGCAACTCCGGCTCGGTCGCCTTCCTGTTCAACAAGGTCGGCTTCTTTCAGCTGCGCCCCGACGGCGTCGACCGGGAGTCGCTCGAGCTCGAGCTCATCGACTACGGGCTTGAGGAGCTCACCGAGGGCACCGGCGAGAAGGGCGACCCCGTCCTCATCGCCCGCTGCGGCTTCACCGAGTTCGGGCGCATGGCCAACTTCCTCGAGGCCCAGGGCGCCCCGATCGTCTCATCGGGCCTCGAGCATGTGCCGCTGAGCACCACCGAGCTGTCCGACGAGCAGACCGACGACGTCCTCAAGCTGATCGCGCGACTCGAAGACGACGACGACGTCCAGGCCGTCTACCACAACATGGGCTGACGCGGCGCCGCGGCCATTTGACACGACCCCGCTCGTGCCTACTGCCCGCCGCCCCGTCAAACCGGTGCACCCCTCCGCAGGCAAGCACCCAACCCCTCTCCTCCACTCCAGCGAGAGCAAGCGCCCATGGCAAAGCAGATCCTGTTCGACGAGTCCGCACGCAAGAAGATCCTCGAGGGCGTCGAGATCCTCGCCGACGCCGTCGTCGTGACGCTCGGGCCCAAGGGCCGCAACGTCATCATCGACAAGAGCTTCGGCTCCCCGACCGTCACCAAGGACGGCGTCACGGTCGCCAAGGAGATCGAGCTCGAGGACAAGTTCCAGAACATGGGTGCCCAGGCGGTCCGCGAGGCGGCCTCCCGCACCTCCGACACCGCCGGTGACGGCACGACCACCGCGACGGTCCTCGCCCGGGAGATCTTCCGCGAGGGCCTCAAGTACGTCATCGGCGGCCACAGCCCGATCGAGCTCAAGCGCGGCATCGACGCCGCCGTCGAGGCAGTGCTTGCCGACGTCAAGGCGAGCGCGCGCAAGATCGAGACCAACCGCGAGATCGCCCAGGTCGGCACGATCTCTGCCAACGGCGACGCCGAGATCGGCAACATCATCGCCACCGCGATGGAGCGCGTCGGCAAGGAGGGCGTGATCACCGTCGAGGAGGCCAAGGGCATCGAGACCGAGCTCGAGGTGGTCGACGGCATGCAGTTCGACCGCGGCTACGTCTCCCCCTACTTCGCCACCAACCAGGACACCCTCGAGTGCGTGCTCGAGAACCCGGTGATCCTGATCCACGACAAGAAGATCTCGAGCCTCAAGGACCTCCTCCCCGTCCTCGAGAACGTCGCCCGCTCGAAGCGCGCCCTGCTCATCATCGCGGAGGACCTCGACGGCGAGGCGCTCAGCGCGCTCGTCGTGAACTCGATGCGGGGTGTCCTCAAGTGCGCCGCCGTCAAGGCCCCGGGATTTGGCGACCGCCGGAAGGCCATGCTGCAGGACATCGCGATCCTGACCGGCGCACAGGTCATCTCCGAGGAGGTTGGCCGCAAGCTTGAGCAGGCCACCGCCCAGGACCTCGGCGGCGCCCGGATCGTCAAGATCACCAAGGACCTCACCACCATCGTCGATGGTGCCGGGTCTGACGCCGCGATCCACGACCGCATCCAGCAGATCCGCCGCGAGATCGCCGACACCAAGAGCGACTATGACCGTGAGAAGGCGCAGGAGCGGCTCGCCAAGCTCGCCGGGGGTGTCGCCGTCGTCCGCGTCGGGGCGGCCACCGAGGTCGAGATGAAGGAGAAGAAGGCCCGCGTCGAGGACGCCCTCCACGCCACGCGCGCCGCGGTCGAGGAGGGCATCGTGCCCGGCGGCGGCGTCGCCCTGCTGCGTGCGGCCCGCGCGATCGATGGCCTGTCACTCAGCGAGGCCCAGCGCTTTGGCGCCGCCA
>JBILLP010000151.1:0-7466 GCA_044376025.1 Bradymonadia bacterium | reverse complement strand
AACGAAGTCGTCGTCGCAGGCGTCGCCGACGCCGTCGCCGTCATGGTCGACCTGGTCGGCATTGGCTGCGACGGGGCAGTTGTCGTCATCGTCGATCAAGCCGTCGCCATCGCCGTCGAGCAGCGCCGGGTCGGTGATGCCCTGACGCACCCAGACCGGGGCCTCGTAGCCGCCCTCGACCGCCGCGATCTCGCCGATTTCGCGCAGCCAGTCGCCCCAGGACGGGACACCGCTGTAGGTCGAGCTCGTGCAGCCGGCGCCGCCACGCGAGAGCACGCCGATCACGCGGCCCTGCTCGTCGATGGCCGGGCCGCCGGAGTCGCCCTGGCAGGTGCCGTCGCTGCCGACCCACTCCGACGTGGTGACAAAGCCGGGGACACCGCAGCCGCGGCCGGAGCAGAGCACCGACAGGTCGGTGAGGATCCGGCGGGTGCCCGAGCCTCCCCCCGAGGCGGTCGTCCCGTAGCCGACGGCCGTGTAGCCCTCGCCCCGCTGGATGGGCTCGTCGACGCGGGGGACCCGCGGCACGGCCTCAGACTCCGGGACGTTCGAGGACAGCCTCAGCAGCGCGATGTCGTAGCCGCAGACGTCGGCCGACTCCTCGGGTACGAAGACCTCGCTCACGCGGTAGCCGCTGCGTCCGTTGAAGGAGATCTGCACGGCCGTGGTCGCCGTGAACGAGCTCGCGGCGTAGACGTCGCCGAAGGTGTCTGCGGAGCAGTTGACGGATTCTCCGCCGAGCTCCGCGACGCAGTGCCGTGCGGTCATCACGAGGTTCGGTGCGATCAGCGTCCCCGAGCAGATGCCTCCCGAGAAGCCGTTGATGATGGCGATCCCGACCACCTCAGTGTTGATCCGGTCGACGGTGCCACCCTCGATCAGCTGGGAGACCCGCCGCAGCGACGGCGCCTCGCCCGGGCTAGCCGCCGCGGAATCGTCGCAGCCGACGAGCGCACTGCCTGCCGCAGACGTGATGAGGATGAGCCTGCACAACGTGGACAACTTCATGGTGACTCCAGAGGGGTGTCCGGCACGCGGACCGCCCTTCATTCGCGACAGGGGAGGCGGTTTGTGCGCGGCGAGGCGCGGTCTGGGATTAGCACCGGTGCCGTCCCGGTGCCAGCACGCCGCCCGGGGGGCGACGTGTAGGTTCATGTATTGAAATGTGCGTGCAGAACCGTGTGTCCGCTGGCGTCCCGCGTCAACGGATTGGCACTCCGGGACACTTGAGTTCTGGCGCCATGCCTCTACACTGGGGGAGAATCGTGTTTCCGTCAGCTGCATCCCCTGGGTGCAGGATCCCCAGCCCTCGCGGGCTGGTAAGCAAGACGTAACACGCCTTCCTTCAACTCCCTCCTCCCCCTCTTCCTCCTCTCTTCCCCAACTCCCTCCCTCGGACACGCCGTCCACACGATCCGTGGACGGCGCCTGCCTTTTTTGGGGGCTGGGTTGAAGCAGGCGAGGGCCGCCGGGTGCGGGCTGCCTGCAGCGCGGGCCCTGCCTCGCCCACGACGGGGTTGCAGGGGCGAGGCCGCTGACGCGAAAGGCGATTCGCGCCAGACTCGTCAGACGTTGAACAAGAAGTGCATGATGTCGCCGTCCTTGACGACGTACTCCTTGCCTTCTGCCCGTAGCCGGCCCGCCGACCGGATCGCGGCCTCGTTGCCGTAGGCCTCGAGGTCCTCGACCGTGTAGACGTTCGCCCTGATGAAGCCGCGCTCAAAATCCGTGTGGATGACACCGGCCGCCTGCGGGGCGGTATCGCCGACACGGATGGTCCAGGCACGGATCTCCTTCTCGCCGGCCGTGAAGTAGCTCTGCAGGCCCAGGAGCCCGTAGCAGGCACGGATCAGCACGTTCAGGGCCGGCTCCGACATGCCGTAGGCCGCCAGCAGCTCGTCGCGCTCCGAGGGGGCGAGACCCACCAGCTCCTCATCGATCTTTCCACACACAATCACGCAGCCCGCCTTCTCCGAAGCGGCGCGCGCCTTGACCAGCTCAGACCAGGCGTTGCCCCCCGGCAGGTCGCCCTCTGCCACGTTGCAGCAGTAGAGGATCGGCTTGGCGGTCAGCAGGTGCATCTGCCCGAGCACGAGCAGCTCCTCGGCCTGCATCGGCATCGACCGCGCCGGCCGCCCCTTCTCGAGGTGCTCGTACAGCCGCTGCGCGAGCGCCGCCTCGTCACGGGCCTCCTTGCTGCCCGACTTGGCGTTCGACTGCGCCCGCTTGAGCCGCTTCTCGACGGTGTCGAGGTCGGCGTAGATCAGCTCGAGCTCAATCACCTCGATGTCGCGGATCGGATCGACCTTGCCGCTCACGTGCACGATGTTCGGGTCGTCGAAGCACCTGACGACCATCAGGATTGCGTCGGTCTCCCGGATGTTGGCCAGGAACTTGTTGCCGAGTCCCTCGCCCTTCGAGGCGCCCTCGACCAGGCCGGCGATGTCGACGATCTCGACCGAGGTCGGGATCACCGACTGCGTCGGGATGAACTTCTGGATGCGCTGCAGCCGGGGGTCGGGCACCGGCACGATCCCGACATTGGGGTCGATCGTGCAGAAGGGGTAGTTCGCCGAGGCCGCGCCGGCTGCAGTCAGCGCGTTGAAGATGGTGGACTTGCCGACGTTGGGGAGTCCGACGATGCCGACGCTGAGACCCATGGGGGCGTTGCCTTGGTGGAGCTGGGGGGCGCGGTGCGCCCGGGAGGTTCAGGGCGGCGTCGCGTACCGGCGCCTCCCCCGCTTGGCAAGCGGCCCGGCGCGGCGTCAGTCGTGGTGCGCGAGCGTGACGGCCTCATCGACCGGGGTGGTGCCGGCCAGGATCGACAGCGTCGTCTCGCCGGAGTCGTCGAGGAGCCAGTGGCGCGCGAAAGCCATCGCGTAGGTGTTGACGACGCGGTAGCCGCGGTCGCGGTTGAACGTCGCGCAGAAGCCCAGCGCGAAGGTCTCGTGGCAGCCGCCGGCGATGTCGACCCAGGTCATGTCGATGCCGGCTGTCGTCTCGAACTGGTCGCGCGTCTGGTCGGTCTCGTTGCTGCTCGACATCGCAAGGATCGGGATCGTGACCGTGCTGTGCCCCGAAGCGCCGAACCAGTCACGCCCGATCGAGCCGCCCATCGGGATCGCCGCAATGATGCGCGGGTCACCGAAGCCGGCCTCGAAGCCCGCGAGCCGTTCGGGCGTGCAGTCCGCGAACTCGCCCGCCTCGCAGCGGCTGCTGACCTGTGCCATGTCGTAGGTAGCCCCCGCGACACCCCAGGTCGAGTAGACCCCGAAGCTGTGCCCCGCCATCACGACGCGGTCGAGCGAGACCTTGCCGGAGAGCGGGTCGGAGGCATCGAGCTCACGGAGCGCGTCGAGGGCCTGGCTCACATCGAGCGGGCGCCACGCGTACATCGCCAGCGGACGAGGGTCGAGGTTGTCATTGAACAGGTTGCCGGTGTGGTCGGGCGCGACGGCCACCCAGCCGTGGCTCGCAAAGTGGCGCATCAGGTCAGACGCCGTGCCGGCCTGGCCCTGCGACCCGTGCGAGTAGACGATGACCGGGAAGCGGCCGGCATGCACCGGCGCCGCGAGCGGGGCATCGACGTAGACATCGGGATCACGGAAGAGCCCGAGCCCGAGGTAGTTCGGGTGCTCGTCATTCGCCTCGGTGGTCGGGTACCAGACGTTGATCCCGATCGTGCGGTCGGCCTCGTCGCCGGGGCCGCGGTAGGTTCGCTCCCAGCGCCGGTAGCCGGCCAGGAAGGGCCCCGACCCGCCGACCGGCCAGTCGAGCGGCCGGTCGATGTCGAGGGGCGGCTCGGTATCCTGCCCGACATCGTCGGAGGTGTCGCCGGAGCCTGAATCCGCGGAGCTGTCGTCGGAGGCATCGCCGGAGCCGGAGTCCGCGGACGTGTCGTCGGAGGTGTCGCCGGAGCCGGAATCCGCGGAGCTGTCGCCGGAGCCGGAGTCCGCGGATGTGTCGTCGGCGCCAGGGTTGCCCGCGTCGTCGTCTCCGCCCGAGCAGGCGGCGGTCGAGGCGAGCAGGCAGGCCAGGATGAAGCGAGGAGTGGCGAGGTTCATGCCCAGTCTCGGGGTTGGAGTGCGGCGACCATGTCGGCCTCGGGCGTCCCGGGCTCAGGGTGGTGATCGTAGGCCCAGCAGGCGGTCGCGGGCAATGACATCAGGATCGACTCGGTGCGCCCGCCGGTTCGGAGCCCGAACTGTGTGCCACGGTCGCAGACCAGGTTGAATTCGACGTAGCGACCCCGCCGGAGCAGCTGCCAGCGCCGCTCGCGTTCACCCCACGACGTGTGCCGCCGGCGCGTGACGATCGGCAGATAGGCCGGCACGAAGGCGTCGCCCGCCTCGCGCACGAAGGCGAAGGTGGCCTCGGGGTCGGTGGTGATGTGGTCGAAGAAGATGCCTCCGACCCCGCGCATCTCGCCCCGGTGCGGCAGCGTGAAGTAGTCGTCGCACTGCCGCTTGAGGTCGCGGTGGTCGGCCACCCCGGGGTGCGCCTCGCAGGCGGCGCGGAGCGTGCGGTGAAAGTGCCGCGCGTCGTCGTCGATGAGGTAGTTCGGCGTCAGGTCGGCGCCGCCGCCGAACCAGCCGACCGGGCCGCGCTCGAGCCGGCGGTAGTTCATGTGCACGGTCGGCACCCACGGGTTCACCGGGTGCAGCACGAGCGAGACCCCGACCGCGCAGAAGGCGCGACCCTCGCCGGGCATCGACATCGGCGCCTGCGAGGAGAACTCGCCATGCACACACGACAGGTTCACGCCACCGCGCTCGAAGACCTCGCCGCCCTCGATGACGCGTGTCCGGCCCCAGCCGCGCAGCGCGGGGCCCTCTCCCTGGGGCGGGTCGCTGCGCTCCCAGTCGTCGCGCCTGAAGGGTGTCGCCGGGTCGAGCGACTCCAGCGCCGCGGTGATCGAGTCCTGCAGCTTCTCGAGGTAGCGCGTGGCGGCGTCGAACATCGGTGAGGGTGTCATGGTCCTGCCTTGGCACGCCGCGGAGCCTTCGCCCTGGGCTTCTTCGTCTCGAGCCGGAGTGACTCGGGCGACAGGCCCAGCTCGCGCATGCGGCGGTAGAGGTGGTTTCTCGACATGCCGAGCGACTCCGCGACACGGCTGGCGTTGCCCTGGTGGGTCTCGAAGCTCTCGCGGATCCGGACCCGCTCGACCGACTGCGGCGACGAGAGCGCGAGCACCGCGGCCGCCTCGGGCAGCTCAAACGGCTCGATCGGCCCCTGGACCAGCGCCAGCCGCCTGGCCACCCGCATCAGCTCGGGCACGCCGCCCGGCCAGTCATACCGGGTGGCGGCGTCGGCGGTCTGGTGCGTCAGCAAGCAGCCGGGCCGCGTCGCAAAGCGCAGCAGCGCATCGCAGATGTCGGCGCGCCGCTCGCGCAGCGGAGGCACCCGCAGCTCGAGCACCTCAAGCCGGTCGCGCATCAGCACCACCGGCCGACGGGCGAGGTCCTCACTGCCACACGCCACCAGGATGCGCCCATCGCGGGCGACATGCCGGCGCTGGCGGAGCAGGTCGGTCGCCGCGGCGATCGCCGCGTCACCCGCGTCGCCAAACCCGTGCACCACGACCGAGTCGGTCACCGGTGCGTCGAGCAGCGCCGACTCCGCGTCCGGTGACCCGAGCGCGACGTGGGTCGCGGGCAGGCCCACCGACTCGATCATCCACTCGAGCGTCACCATCGCCTCGGCATCGACGCTGCTGGTGATCCAGACGACGTCGGCAGAGAAGAGGGCCATGCGCACCCGCGCGGCGAAGGTCCGGGCCTGCGCGGAGATGCCCATGCCGAGCCGCTCGTGGAGCGGCGCGAGCAGCTGCTCGTTGCCGCGCGCCGGCGCGACGTACCGGTCGACCACCAGCACCGTGCGCCCGATGCGGATCACATCGTTGAGCCGGAGCAGTGACGAGGCGGGCGCCTCTGCGCCGTTGAGGTAGACCGGGTTGGTGCCGCCCTCGACGCGCAGCTCGTAGTCGGCGCCGGCCGACACCAGCCTGACGCCCTGCCGCGAGACCGCATCGTCGGGCAGCAGGATCGCCGGCGCCTCGAGGTGCCTCGTCGTCGCCCGCGAGACGAGCACCACAGGCGCCTGCAGCGGAAAGGTCCGCACCGGGGCGGCGCCGGGGGCGTAGGCCACGTTCAGCACCCAGCGGGCCTGCGACGCGGTGAGGTTGGGGTCGATGTTCAGCGTATCGGGAGCGGGCTGCACGGTTCGGATTGCCATGGCGCAATGCGTCACCACCCCCGGGGCGACGAGTCGATGCCACACATACCGGGAGGGCTTCCGATGCGCCAGCGGAGCGCCTACAAACACCGACCGCGGCAGGCTCCGGAGCCTGCCGTGGCCACCCATCCGCACCCCCGACCCGATGCTGCGCACGTCTGCCCGCCTGCTGCTGCTCCCGAGCCTCCTTCTGACTGCCTGCGCATCCGAGCTCGCCGACCGCGGGCGCGGTGACTCCCCTGGCGGGGGGGAGAGCGGCGCCGACGACACCGGCGGCGGCGGCACGCTGACCTGCACTCCCATCGCGCTCCAGTCCCTCAGCGCGACGACCGCCAACGCGATGTCGACCGGCAAGGGCGACCGCATCACGCCGAGCTGCAACCCCAGCGGCGGCAGCCCCGACCTCTTCTTCTCGTTCACCGCGCCCTCGGACGGCTACTACGAGTTCGACACGCTCGACACCGCCTTCGACACCGCCCTCGCCGTGCTCGACGGAGACTGCTTCGCCACCGAGCTGGCCTGCAACGATGACGACGGGGGCGGCGTGCAGTCACGGGTCGGGCTGACGCTCGAGGCAGGCCAGGTCGTGACGATCGTCGTCGACGGCGTCGATGGCGGCGAGGGGCTGGTCAGGCTCGCGGCGCGCCAGGTCGACCAGCCCTGCAACGACAGCGAAGGCGGCGTGGTCGACTGCTCGATCCCCGCCTGTGCCGACTTCTGCTCCGGCGGCATCGCGGACTGGCCCGGCGCATGGGCCGGCATGGAGGCAGAGGTGCTGCGGCTGGTCAACCAGGCACGCGCCACCGGCTACGACTGCGACACCGAGGGCAGCTTCGGCCCCGCCGGAGCCCTCACCATGCACGAGCTGCTGCGGGGTACCGCGCGCCGCATGAGCAAGGACATGGGCGAGCGCGGCTTCTTCGACCACGTAGACCCCGACGGCCACGACCCCTTCGACCGCATGGAGGCCGCCGGCTACGCCGGTGGCGCGATGGGCGAGAACATCGCAGCCGGCCAGGAGACCGCGGCGGAGGTCGTCCAGGGGTGGCTCGACTCCGACGGCCACTGCAGCAACATCATGGACCCTGACTTCAGGGTCATCGGCATCGGCTACGCGCTCGTACCGGGCTCGCCCTACCGCCACTACTGGACGCAGAACTTCGGCGACCAGCCCTGACCGCCGCTCAGCGCTCGGTCCGCACCACCCAGAGCCCGACCGCATCGGCAACCTG
>JBILLP010000604.1:0-7468 GCA_044376025.1 Bradymonadia bacterium | reverse complement strand
ACCTCGACTGCGCGGTCGGCCTCTGCCAGGGCGGCCTCTGCGCGCCGCTCACCTGCCAGAATGGCCTCCTCGATCCAGGGGAGACGGACATCGACTGCGGCGGGCCCTGCGGCGCGAGCTGCATCGGCATGGAGACCTGCGCAGCGAATACCGACTGCGCCTCAGGAGTCTGCACCGCGCTGCAGTGCGAAGGCGTCACGGGCGATGTCTGCGTGAACGCCACAAACTGCGTCAGCGACAGCTGCGCGCCGAACGGGCCGTCTGCGAGCTCCGCGACCCATGGCATCATCGGGAGCCTTGGGTCGGGCACGCCGATCGCGACCGACTACCTCGGCGCCGCCTTCGACGATGAAGCGGTCACCGGCGCGATCCCGCTCGGCTTCAGCTTCAAGTTCTGGGGCACGAACTACACGAGCGCCTACATCAGCTCGAATGGCTGGCTGTCGTTCACCTCGACGACCTCGCCAACCTTCTCGCGCCAGACGCTCCCGTCGACGACGACGCCGAACAACGTGCTCGCCTACTGGTGGGCCGACCTCAACCCGACGACGTCGAATGTCCGCTACTCGACGGTCGGCACGGCGCCCAACCGCAAGTTCCTGCTGAACCTGGACAACGTCTCCTACTACTCCGGCGGTGACGCCCTTGACCTGCAGCTCGTGCTCGAGGAGACGACCAACGACATCTACGTCCACTGCGTGTCGTGCGACACGAACAACAACGCGGTGGTTGTGGGTACCGAGAACGCAACCGGCACCGCGGCGGTCTTCGCAGCAGGGCGGAACAACACCACCCCGGCGGCCGACATCGAGACGACCTCGTGGAAGTTTGTCACGAACCTGGCGTCAGAGTCGACCTGCCAGGCGCCGACCTGCACGGACACCATCAAGAATGGCTCCGAGACGGCGGTCGACTGTGGCGGCTCGTGCGGTGCCAACTGCGGCGACGGCGCGACCTGCTCAGTTGCCGGCGACTGCCTGAATGGCAATTGCGCCGGGGGCATCTGCATCTCCTGCGTAGACGGCGCCAAGAACGGCACCGAGTCAGACATCGACTGCGGCGGCACCTGCACGCTCCGCTGCGGCAACCTCAAGACCTGCAACTCGACGTCTGACTGCCTCGCGGGCATCTGCGCTGCGGGCGTCTGCCAGCTCACGGGCGACCCGGGGACGCCCTGCCTCTCGGCGACGGACTGCGATGACCGCGTCTGCGACGTGCCGGGGCCTGCCTTTGTCGGCGGCGTCCCGTTCGGACTGACCGGAGCACTCACCGACGGCACGCTTGTGACGACCGCATCGGGTGCCTCGATGGGCGACACCACGCTGTCGGGCTCGTTGCCACTGGGCTTTACCTTCAAGTTCTTCAACACGAACGTGACGAGCGTGTCGGTCAACTCGAACGGCTACCTGTTCTTCGGGACCGGCAGCAGCAGCTCTTTCATCACACTGCCCTCGACCTCGACGCCGAACGGCTTCTTGGCGTTCTTCGGCGATGATCTCGATGCCAATCCGACGTACGGTGGCAGCATCAGGTACCTGACAACCGGGACCGCGCCGAACCGCAAGTTCATCGTCAATGTGAAGGACCTGCCGAGCTACTTTGACGACTACGCCCCGATCAGCATGCAGATCGTGCTGAACGAGACGACGAACTACATCGACGTGCACTGCGTGGCGTGCAACTCAGGGGCCGAAGCGGTCACCCTGGGCGTGGAGAACCCGACCGGCACCTCCGCCATCCTCTACAACGGAACGCCCGCCTCAGCGGTCCGGGCGATCGCGCCGAACACCGCGTTCAGGTACCGGACGGTCCAGGAGTCGGTGGGCTCCTGCCTCGCCGCGACCTGTGCTGACACCGTCAAGAACGCGACCGAGACCGACGTGGACTGTGGCGGCTCGTGCGCCGCGGATTGCGCCGACTCGAAGTTCTGTTCTGGGAGCACCGACTGCATCTCGGGCCGCTGCGACGCCGGCGTCTGCCGTTCGTGCAGCGACGGCGTCAAGTCGAACACCGAGACCGACGTGGACTGCGGCGGGCTTTGCGGGTCGAACTGCAGCACGGGCAGAGTCTGCGGCGCGGCCGCTGACTGCTACAGTGCGAACTGCACGCTGGGCCTCTGCGGTCTGGGTTCGACTGGTGCGAGCTGCCTCCTGGCGGGCGACTGCGACTCGGGCGTCTGCGACAGCGAGCTACCGGCATCCCTCGAGGAGCTTCCGACCATGGCGCTCGTGGGAGCCCTGTCAGACGGAACCGCCATCTCCGCGGACTACGCGGGCGGGGCGTGGGACGACGATGCCATCTCACCCAACATCAGCCTCGGGTTCTCGTTCAACTTCTTCGGTACGAACTACTCGGCGGTCCGGGTCAGCTCGAACGGCTGGCTGACCTTCGATACCACCACCACCAGCACCGCCCTCACGGCGCAGGAGCTGCCCTCGTCGACATCGCCGAACAGCGTCGTCGCGCTCTTCTGGAACGATCTGAACGTGTCGGTCGGCGGGGCAGTTCGCACCCAGACGGTTGGCGCCGCCCCGAACCGTAAGTTCGTGGTGAACTTCGAGGGCGTTCCGCACTACGCGGGCCCGGCCTTCTTGGTCGATGGCCAGATCGTGATCGAGGAGTCGACGAACCGTATCCTCATCACCTGCGTCTCGTGCACACCCGACAACGACGAACACACGATCGGCGTCGAGAACCAGACCGGTACGGTGGGCTATTTCGTGCCTGGCATCAACGCGCAGGTCCCCGGTGCGCCCATCACGAACACGACCTACGAGGTCTACACGTCGAAGCGGCCGCCATTCACCTGCCGAGCCCCGTCGTGCACCGACACGGTGCGCAACGGCGTTGAGACCGACGTCGACTGTGGCGGCGCGAGCTGCGGCTCGACCTGTGCGATCAACAAGACCTGCGCCTCGAGCAGTGACTGCGTCAGCGGCGCGGAGTGCCGCAACACGGGTGCAGGCGGACTCAAGTGCCTGAACTGCTTTGACGGCCTCAAGAATGGAAACGAGACCGACATCGACTGCGGCGGGTCCTGCGACGCCGACTGTGTGTCGGGCCAGACCTGCTCGACCGGTGCTGACTGCGATACCGGGCTCTGCAACAGCGGGCTGTGCGCCGGCTGTGCGGACGCGACCAGGAACGGTGCCGAGACCGACGTGGACTGCGGTGGCCCCGACTGCTCTGACTGCTACGGCGGCCAGGGCTGCACCGTCGACAGCGACTGCCTGACCGGGACCTGCACCGGGGGCTTCTGCCAGCTTGCGGGCACCGGCGGCCCCTGCTCCACCGGTTCGCAGTGCGCGAGCCAGATCTGCGCGGGCGGCACGGTGCCGACCCCGAACCCGGTGTCCATCACCTACAACCCCGACAGCTCGATCAACAGCCTGACTGCGGGGACGGCGGTTCGGGGCACCGGCGCTGTGCGTCTCGGCGACAATGCGACGTCGGCTGCGCTGCCCATCGGGTTCAGCTTCCGGTTCTTCGACGCAGCCTACACCTCCGTCTACGTCAACTCCAACGGGTGGGTGAGCTTCACAACCACGGGAACCGGGGGTAATGCTGCTCCGACGACGAATCCTGCTACAGGCACGCCCAACGCGTTCATCGCACCGCTCTGGTTCGACGCCGACCCCAGCCGCAGTGGTGTCGCTGCGACAAGCGATATCCGATACCAGACGCTTGGCACTGCGCCGAATCGAAGGTTCGTGCTGAACTTCATCGGCATCCCCTACTGGTTGTCAGATACCGATACGGTCACGTGGCAGCTGGTGCTCTACGAGAACGGCGGATACGTCGATGTCTTCTGCAAGGACTGCACCATCGACGCACCCACCACGAGGGCCCAACTCGTCGAGAACGGCGCTGGAACTGTCGCCTACTCTGCCTTTGGGCTGACCGGGTCGATGACCTACGCAGTGCCGAGCAACTCCGCGCGCCGCTACTACACGAACGCGACGCTGGGGGCTTCTTGCCTGGCGCCGACCTGCACCGATGGCGTCAAGAATGGCACGGAGACCGACATCGATTGCGGCGGCTCCTGCGGTGCGACCTGTGAGCCGACCCGGCTTTGCTCGGTCGCAGGCGACTGCGCCGGAGCCGGTGCGAGCTGTGCGGCTGGGACCTGCCGCAACTGCGCTGATGGTGTGACCAACGGCGACGAGACCGACCTCGACTGCGGCGGAGTCTGCGGTGCGAGCTGCGGCGGCGGGCGCGTTTGTGGTGTCAGCGGCGACTGCGCGAGCGGTGCCTGCAACCTTGGTCTCTGCGCCCTCGGCGGAACCGGCATTGCCTGCACGGCGAACAGCGAGTGCCAGAATGGCGTCTGTTCGGTGCCGACCCCCACGGCCATCACCACGGCGCCCGATGCGGCCTCGCTGGCAAGCATCACGGCGGGTACGCAGGCCCAGTCTGCGGGCGCGAAGCTCATTGACTCCGGTCACTCCGACGCCGTCACGCTTCCGTTCGCCTTCACCTACTACGGCACGACCTACAGCAGCGTGAGGATCAACGCGAACGGCTGGATCAGCTTTGATGCCGCCTCCACCAACGCGAACGTGCCGCCCAGCACCTCACCCTCGTCGGGGAACCCGAACGCGGTGATTGCGGGCTTCTGGTTCGACGCCGACCCGAGTGACAACCCGTCGGGCGACGTGCGCTACCTGACGGTCGGCACGGCACCCAATCGCAAGTTCATCGTGAACTACATCGGGGTTCCGTACTGGTTGACCGCCTCAGACACGGCGACCTTCCAGATCGCGCTCAGCGAGGCTGACAACAGCGTGGAGATCTTCTGCGCAGACTGCACGATCACCGCGTCCACTTCGCGCGCCCAGGTCCTTGAGAATGGCACGGGCACCACGGCGCGGTCGGCGTACTCACTGTCGTCTTCGACGTCGTTCAACATTCCGAACAACACCGGCTTCAGGTACACGACGGCGTCTCTCGGGACCGCGAAGGTCTGCCAGGCCCCGACGTGCACCGACACGGTCAAGAACGGCACGGAGACGGACACCGACTGCGGCGGCTCGTGCGGAGCGACCTGCGCTCCCACGAAGCTCTGCTCCATCGACGGTGACTGCGCAGGCACCGGCGCGACTTGCACGGCCGGCTCCTGCCGCAACTGCACCGACACGGTCAAGAACGGGTCGGAGACCGACACCGACTGCGGCGGCTTGTGCGGCGCAACCTGCGGCGTCACAAAGCTGTGTGGTGGCAACGGCGACTGCGTCAGCAACAACTGCGTCGCGGGCGCGTGTGGTCTGAGCGCCGATGGGGCCTCGTGCACGGCGAACGGCGATTGCGCGAGCAGCTTCTGCTTCGGAACAACGCAGGTCAGCAGCACGGCGGGAACTGCCAGGCAGATCGGCTTGCTCACTGACGGCGAAGCAGACGCTTCCGATTGGCTTCAGGTTCAAGTACTTCGGGACGGAGTACTCTACGGCCTACCTGACCTCGAACGGTCTGTTGAGCTTCGACTCGGCCGTGAGCGCTTTCGCAACGACTCCGGCCAACAACTCCATCTCGTTCTGGCAGGAAGACCTGAACCCGGTGGCGGGCGAAGTGAAGTACCGCACCATCGGGACGGCGCCCAACCGGAAGTTCATCGTGAACTACAACGGTGCCCAGCACTGGTCGAGTGGTAACCCGATCCAGGCGCAGGTCGTTCTGCACGAGACCACCAATTACGTGGACGTCGTGTGCGTCAACTGCGCAACCGACGGAGGCACGCACTACCAGGTGCTTCGCGGTTCGAGCAGCGCGGTGACGCTCGCCGAGGGAACCCGGGGTACGGGCATCACGACGGCCGTCACGAGCAACTCGGTTCGCTTCGAGACGAGCACGGAGGCGGCGAGGGTTTGCACGCCGGTCGCCTGTTTCGACGCGGTTGGCGGTGGTTCGGACACGGGCGTGGACTGTGGCGGTTCGTGCGCTGCAGACTGTGCGAAGAGTGACGCCTGCGCCGCAGGGACCGACTGCGCGTCGGGCACCTGCTCCTCGCTGCTCTGCACGGGTCTCGCCACGGGCGCGGCGTGCACGGGCAGCTCCTTCTGCGACAGCGGCGTCTGCAGCGCGGGTAGCTGCGCCGCGCCCTCGTGCAGCGATGGCTTGAAGAACGGCGCGGAGACCGACGTGGATTGCGGCGGTGGAACGTGCGGAGCGTGCGGAGCCGGGCTTGCGTGTTCGGCGGGCACGGACTGCTCCTCGAGCCGCTGCGAGGGCAATCTCTGCCGAACCTGCAACGACAGCGTGCTGTCGGGCACGGAGACGGGCGTGGACTGCGGTGGCATCTGCGTGAGCGGCGCCGTCGGCAAGTGTGCAATCGGTGTCGCCTGCGGTGTCTCCAGCGACTGCGGTTCAGGTAACTGCGCCGGGGGTGTGTGCTCGGCTCCGCTCACGGATTGCTTCAGCGGCACGCAAGACGGCACGGAAACCGGCGTGGACTGCGGCGGTCCTGACTGCGTGAATCGCTGCGCCGTGGTCACGTCGGGTTCGAACTGCAACTCTGGCAGCGACTGTGTCTCCGGTGTCTGCACGAACAACCGCTGCTCCGCAGCCCCGACGGGAGGCTCGTGCCAGTCGGGTTCGGATTGCAGCGACGGAGTCTGCACGCCATCGGCCACGCCGACCGTGACCTCGATCGGCTACTCGCTGACCGACACGGTCCAGACCACAACTGGGTACACCGCGGTCTCTTCAACAGCGCTGGACTCGGACGACTCGGCGACGGTCGCGAACTTCATCGCGTTCCCGACCTCGCCGCAGTTCACCTTCAGGTTCTTCGGCTCCAACTACACGGCGTTCGGTGCCAGCAGCAATGGCAACCTGCAGTTTGGCACGGGCGCTCCGAGCAGCACCGCGGCGGGTGCCGCGATTCCTGGCACCACGATCACGAATCCGCTCATCGCCTACTTCTGGCGTGACCTCGACAACGACAACTCGCCTGCGACCAGGGGCACCTACCGGTACAAGACGATTGGCACCGCGCCTTACCGGGTGTTCATCTGGAACGTCGACAACGTTCCGATGTACTTCGCATCGCCTCCGAGTCCGCACCCGCGCGTGGAGGCTCAGGTGAAGCTGTACGAGACATCGGGTAGAGTGGAGATTCACTGCAAGACGTGCACGAATTCGAACACGGCTGCCGCGAGCATCGGTGTCAATCGAGGGACTGGTGGTACGGCCGGCGTGGCTGCGACCTTGCCCGGGCCGATCACGCTGTCGGCGAACTCGACCTCGTTCAATGCGAACAGCACCGCGTGGGCGTTCGACACGAACACTGGCACGTGTGCGGCCCCGACGAACAGCGACGGTGTCAAGAACGGAACGGAGACCGACATCGACTGCGGTGGGTCCTCGGGGATCCTCTGTGGTGGCGGCAAGGCCTGCACGGTCGCGGGCGACTGCGTGAGCGCGAACTGCACGGGCTTGGTTTGCGGCAAGGCGGCAAACGGGGCAAGTTGCG
>JBILLP010000150.1:0-7489 GCA_044376025.1 Bradymonadia bacterium | reverse complement strand
GCTTGATGTCGTCGTGCGCGATGTGTGCGAACTCATGGGCGACCACGCCCTGCAGCTCATCGCGGGTGAGGCGGTCGAGCGCGCCGCGGGTGACGACGACCGCAGCGTCCCGGGAGGAGTAGCCGGCAGCCAGGGCGTTGATGCCGGGCTCGTCGTCGAGCACGAAGACCTGAGGCACGACCACGCCCGAGGCGATCGCGATCTCCTCGACGACGTGGCGCAGCCGTCGGCCAGCCGGATCCTGGGTGCCGGGATCGACGAACCGTGCGCCCAGCGACAGCGCGACCGAGCTTCCGCCCCCGCGGAGCGCGGACAGGCGCGAGAGCCCCCCGATCGAGACGGTGCCGATGACCAGCGCCCCCAGGCCCGCGACCCCAGACCAGGCGAGCGTTGAGGGCCCCTTGTCGCTCATCGCCGACCAGCCGTTCGCCATCGTGGCGCAGGCGACCCACAAGAAGCCGAAGATGCCCGCGATCGAGGCAAGCAGCGCGAGCACGAGCAGCGCGGTCTGGCGGCGCGCCCGGTCCTGTTGCTCCCTGAAGTCGGTCACGCCGGCCCTACCCGAACGAGACGCGGGGCGCGGCGGCGACCTCCTCGCCGGGCGACTCGAGCAGTTCGGCCGGGGCGAACCCGAAGCTCGCCGCGACGATCGTGGCGGGGAACTTCTCGCGCGAGGTGTTGTACTCGGTCACGGCGTCGTTGAAGGCCTGCCGCGCAAAGGCGATGCGGTTCTCGGTCGAGGTGAGCTCCTCGGTGAGCGACTGCATCGACCTGTCAGCCTTGAGTTCGGGGTAGTTCTCCGAGACGACGAGCAGGCGGCCGAGCGAGGCGGTGAGCTGGCTCTCTGCGCCGGCCACGGCCCGCATCGACGCGGCTTCGCCGGCATGGGCGTCCGAGCCCTGCGACGCGGCGACGGCCTGGGCCCGGGCCTTGATGACCGCCTCGAGCGTCGAGGCCTCGTGCCGCAGATAGCCGCGGGCGGTCTCGACCAGGTTCGGGATGAGGTCGTGCCGTCGACGGAGCTGCACGTCGATCTGGCTGAAGGCGTTGCGGTAGCGGTTTCGCAGCGCGACGAGCCGGTTGTAGAGGACCATGGCGGCGATGGCGAGCAGGAGCCCGACGGCAGCCAGGACAACGACGACCTTCATGACGACCTCCGGCACGGCGATGAACGGAGCCGAGCGCTCCCTGCCGTGGTTCTCTGGCCCCCGTCCCCGGCGCTGTCAACCAACGCGGTCGGTGGGTGCGCAGGGTCGGGCCGGTCGGTTGACTTCGACGCGTTCGCGGCCTACCCTGCGCTCCCGGCAGTTGAGCGCCCCCCCGGCGCGGCGGCCCGTGAATCGCAAGGCATTGGGTTCACGCAAGCAGCACCACAGGGGCTTACCCGAGCGGATCGATGGCAACACGTGACCGATCGAAAAAGTTCGTTTTTGTAACCGGCGGCGTCGTCTCCTCGCTGGGCAAGGGCATCGCGGCGTCGGCCATGGGCGCGCTGATGGAGGCCCGGGGCCTGCGGGTGAGCTTCTTGAAGCTCGACCCCTACGTGAATGTCGACCCGGGGACGATGAACCCGCTGCAGCACGGCGAGGTCTTTGTCACCGATGACGGGGCGGAGACCGACCTCGACCTCGGTCACTACGAGCGTTTCGGGTCGATGCGGATGACCCGCCGCAACAACCTCACCACGGGGCGCATCTACGACACGGTCATCTCGAAGGAGCGCCGCGGCGAGTACCTCGGCTCGACCGTGCAGGTGATCCCGCACATCACCGACGAGATCAAGGCGCGTATCATCGCGGCCTCCGAGGACACCGACATCCTGATCACCGAGATCGGCGGCACCGTCGGCGATATCGAGAGCCTGCCCTTCCTCGAGGCGATCCGCCAGATGCGGAGCGACTTCGGCACGAGCAACACCTGCTACATCCACGTCACGCTGGTGCCCTACATCGCGGCCGCCGGCGAGCTGAAGAGCAAGCCGACCCAGCACTCGGTGCGCGACCTGCGCGAGATCGGCATCCAGCCCGACATCCTGATCTGCCGGTCCGACCGTGAGATCGGGGCCGACCTCAAGAAGAAGATCGCCCTGTTCTGCAATGTCGGCGTCAACAACGTCGTCAGCCTGCCCGACCTCGCGAACATCTACGAGGTGCCGCGACGCCTCAACCAGGAATCGCTCGACAGCAGGGTGATCGAGCAGCTCGGCATCTGGACCCGCGCCCCCCAGCTCGAGCGGTGGGAGCGGCTCGTCGAGTCGATCAAGCATCCGGTCGGCACCGTCACGGTCGGGATCGTCGGCAAGTACGTCGACCTGACCGACAGCTACAAGTCACTCAACGAGGCGCTCAAGCACGCGGGCTACCACCACCGCACGCGCGTCGACCTGGTCTTCATCGACTCCGAGGAGGTCGAGAAGCAGGGAGCGGCGCATTTCCTCGACGGCACCGATGCCGTGCTCGTGCCGGGCGGCTTCGGCCGGCGCGGCATCGAGGGCAAGATCGGGGCGGTGACCTACGCGCGGGAGCGCAGGGTGCCCTACTTCGGCATCTGCCTCGGCATGCAGGTCGCCGTGATCGAGTTCGCCCGCAACGTGGCCGGGCTCGAGGGCGCACACAGCCACGAGTTCGCCCCCGATGCGCCCCACAAGGTGATCGACCTCATGGTCGAGCAGCGCGAGGTGGTCGACCTCGGCGCCTCGATGCGCCTGGGCGCCTACCCCTGCGCGATCGAGGCCGGGTCGCTGGCGGAGGCCGCCTACGGGCGCCGCGAGATCTCGGAGCGTCACCGCCACCGGTACGAGTTTGCTCCCCGGTACCGCGAGCCGCTCACCGCCGCGGGGCTCCGGCTCTCGGGCACGAGTCCCGACGGGACGCTGGTCGAGATCGTCGAGATTGCGGAGCACCCGTGGTTCCTGGGCTGCCAGTTCCACCCCGAGTTCAAGTCGCGCCCGCACGAGCCACACCCGCTGTTCGTGGCCTTCATCGGCGCCGCGATGGCTGCCCGCGACGCACGCACCAGCGCATAGCCGCCGCCGGCCGTGGCCGGCGCGCCCTTGCGCTGGCGGCGCCATCATCCCTGGCCCGATTGCCGGGTCGGGGTGCGCCGTGCTAGGGTCCTCTGTGTGGAGACGCGACCCGGGTCGCGCCGCGCATCACCCCGCGGTGGCATCTCGAGGCAGAAGCGGATGGCAGCAGAGCTCAGGCAGTTTCAGCGTCAGGTCCAGGAGCTTCGCATCACGCCGCAGCTCCAGCAGGCGATCAAGCTGCTGCAGCTCTCGAGGATGGAGCTCGCGGAGGTCATCCAGCAGGAGCTCACCGAGAACCCCTTCTTGGAGGAGTCCCCTGACCTCACCGACGCGCCGGTCGAGAACGACCAGCTCCCCGGGATCGACCGCGTCGCCTCGTCGGACGCCCGCGAGGCAGGTCGTTCTGAGGAGCAGGCCCACGGAGAGAAGGCCGTCGAGGAGATCGACTGGGAGCGCTACCTCGAGAACATGAACTCGCCGATGCCGGGCAGCGCTGCCGGCGGTGGTGAGGAGCTCCCGGGGCTCGACCAGACCCTGACACAGCGAGAGGACCTGACCGAGCACCTGCTCTGGCAGGTCGGCGTCTCCGGCTGCAGCGAGTCCGTGCGGCGCGGCGCCGAGGCGATCATCCAGAACCTCGACGAGAACGGCTACCTTCAGGGGGTCGATCTCCCGGACATCAGCATGCAGCACGGCGTGCTGCTCGATGACGTCGAGACCGCGCTGGCGCTCGTGCAGGGCCTCGACCCGGTCGGGGTGGGTGCACGCGACCTACGCGAGTGCCTGCTGCTGCAGGCGCGCGCGCTGCACCCCGACTCCAAGCTCCTTCACCAGATCATCGACCAGCACCTGCCCGACCTCGAGCGCCGCAACCACAGCGGCATCGCCCGGGCGCTCGGTGTCAGCCGCGACGAGGTGCTCGAGGCCCACCGCGAGCTCACGACGCTCGACCCCAAGCCCGGTCGTCAGTTCGTCCGCGAAGACCCCGCCTACATCACCCCCGACATCTACATCGTGCGCCAGGACGACGGCTGGATGGCGGTGCTCAACGAAGACGGCATGCCTCGGCTGCGGGTCTCGGAGTATTATCGCCGCGCGCTGCGTTCACCGACCGAGAAGGACGCCAAGAACTACGTGCAGGAGCGGCTCCGGAGCGCGTGGTGGCTCATCCGTTCGATCCAGCAGCGCCAGCGGACGATCCTCAGGGTGACTGAGGCCATCATCAAGTTCCAGAGGGGCTTCCTCGACCACGGCATCGACCATCTGCGGCCGCTGGTGCTGCGCGACGTCGCCGATGAGATCGGCATGCACGAGTCGACGATCAGCCGCGTGACCTCGAACAAGTACGTCCACACGCCGCGCGGCATCTACGAGCTCAAGTTCTTCTTCGACAGCAGCATCCGGACCCACGGCGGCGACGATGTCGCGGCCGAGGCGGTCAAGCACCACATCCGGCAGCTCATCGCCGCAGAGCCCCCGAAGCGTCCCCACAGCGACGAGCAGCTCGTGGCGCTGCTGCGCGACAAGCACCGCATCGAGATCGCGCGCCGCACCGTCGCCAAGTACCGGGAGTCGATGGGAATCCTCGCCTCCTCCCGGCGCAAGCACTTCTCCTGACCGGTCACTCCCCCGCGGGCATCGGCCCGCTCCTCCAGCCGCCCGGCGCCCCACTCTGCGCAGGCGTGGCCACCCCACCCCAGGCCCCGACATGAACATCGCCGTGTCCTACCGCCACATGGACGCCTCCCCCGCCATCCAGCGCTACGCCACCGAGAAGCTGCAGCACATCGTCAGCAAGTACATCCACGGCCAGCGCGTCGATGGCCAGGTCACCTTCGCTGTCGAGAAGATCTGGCACATCGCCAACTTCACGCTGAGCATCAACGGGTTGACGCTGAAGGCCGTCGTCAAGACGCACGACATGCACGAGGCGATCGACCTCGCGCTGCAGAAGGTCGAGAGCCAGGTCAAGCGGTGGAAGGACCGCATCCGCGCACACAAGCCCGACGTGCGCACCCGCTCGCTGTCGCAGCAGATCCTCGACAACGTCGAGTCGCCCGAGGCCGAGCAGGGCGAGGCCGCCCCGACGACCACCGCGCAGCCACCCGCGCCGGCGCAGAGCGTCGCCGCAGAGGCGGTCACCGCGCCCTTCCTGACGCCCGAGCAGGCGATCATGCAGCTCGAGCTGCTGCACGCGCCCTTCTTCTTGTTCACCAACGAGCAGACCGAGCGCATCAACATTGTGTTCCCGCGCGAGGACGGCCGCTACGGCCTCATCGAGGCTCAACCCTCGCATCACTGACCCACGCGGCGCTCCGGAGGCGAGCTGATGGTCGAGGTCGTCATCGTCACAGGCATGGCCGGCTCGGGGCGCACCACCGCCCTGCGGGCGCTCGAGGACCTCGGCTACTTCTGCATGGACAACCTGCCCGTTGTCCTGCTCCCCAAGGTGCTCGAGCTCGCGGGAGGCGCCGGACCGATGCAGCGGGTCGCCGTGGGCATCGATGCCCGCGAGCCGCACTTTGCCGACCAGGCCGGCAGTACGCTCGACCACCTCCGGGCGCAGGGCCTCTCGGTCAGGGTGCTCTTCCTTGATGCCTCCGACGACACCTTGATCCAGCGCTTCAGCGAGACACGGCGGCGCCATCCACTCGATGTCGACGGTGACGTCAGGTCGGCGGTGCACCGGGAGCGGGAGCTGCTCGAGGACATGCGCCACCGCGCTGACGTGCTCGCTGACTCGTCACGCTTCTCGGTCCACGAGCTGCGTGACTTCGTGCAGCGCTCCTTCTCGTCGGGACCACGACCGCAGATGGTGGTCCGCCTGATGTCCTTCGGCTTCAAGCATGGCACGCCGACCGAAGCCGACATGATGCTCGACGTGCGATTCCTGCCCAACCCCTACTTCGTGCCGGGGCTGCGCGACATCTCCGGGACGCATCCACTGGTCGCCTCGTTCGTGCAGGCGCAGGAGGACACACCCCTCTTTGTGGACCGGATCGTCGATCTGCTCGACTTTCTGATGCCACGCTACCAGAGGGAGGGTAAGGCCTACCTCACCATCGCCATCGGCTGCACCGGCGGCAGACATCGTTCTGTCGCGGTCGTTGAGATGCTTGCGACGAGGCTGACGGCCCGGGGCTACGACCCCAAGGTCTCGCATCGAGATTGTTCCCTCACCTGAAGAGACATGGACACGCCCGATTTACGGATCCTGGTTGAGGATCGGCCGCTGAACGAGACGACCCTGCGGCCCTGGATGGAGCACGTTGACGCAGATGCCGTCTGGGTCTGCGTCGAGGCCGAGTACGAGCCTGATGAGTCGATGGCCCGTGACGTGGTGCCGGTGATCAGCTTCTCGGCCACCGACATCGCCGCCGTGGTCCGGGAACAGGATGGGCAGCCCCGGTGCGTGCTGGTCGTCTTCGGCGACCTGCACCGCCTGGCGCACGCGGCCCGGCTCGACTTCCCCCCGGGGCGTGTCGTGATCTCGCACCTCGAGTCCGCATCGGGTGGCAGGCGCCTTGGGCTCGGGGCCACCCTCACCGAGACCGACGACGGGATCATCCAGGGCCTCGCCGCGCGCGACTTCGCGTTTGTCTTTCAGCCCCTGCCGAACGTGACGCCGCGGGTCATCGCCTGACCCCGGTCGCGTTGTCACCCACGGCACGCCTCGCTAGGAGTCTGCACACATGCCGCCCTCCCCTCGCGATACCGCCATGAAGCGACTGCTCACGCTGCTCCCGGTGCTGCTCCTGATGCTCGGCGCCTCGCGCGCGGAGGCCCGCAACATCATGGGGTTCGACCTCAAGCTCGGGCTCCGGGCAGGGCCGAACTTCAGCGTCCTCCGGGAGCCCAAGGATATCGGCTCCTACCAGACCGTCCCCTACCCGAGCATGTACTACGGGCTCGGCTGGAGCGGCGGGCTCACCCTCAATGCCCGGGTCATCGACCTCCTCGGCGTCGAGGTGGGCGCGCTGCTCTCGTTCGATGAGATGGAGGGGCACACCGAGCTCAACGTCACCGACTCCGAGAACAACCGCGAGAAGGTGAAGTTCAACCAGTTCCTCTCGCAGCGGTCACTCCACCTTCCGGTCGTGGCGCAGCTGCACCTGCCCATCGGCCTGGCGCGTCCCTTCGCGTCGGCGGGCATTGACCTCGTGGTCTCCCGCTCAAGCCGCACCTACTCGCAAGACTTTGGCTCCTTCGCCGTCCCCGAGGCCAACAGCAACAGCCCCGACCGCGCGGAGTGGTACCGCAGCGCGCTCGCCCAGGCCGCCGCCGGCGCCGACATCAACGACGCCGACACCGCGATCTACGGCGGCCTCATCGGAGGTATCGGGGTGAACATCGTTGCACCCAAGATCGAGATCCCCATCGAGCTTCGCGTCGCCTACTACCCCACCGTCGGCACCGAGACGACACAGCGCTTCGCCGATCCCCTCGCCAACGGCATTCGCACCT
>JBILLP010000149.1:0-7501 GCA_044376025.1 Bradymonadia bacterium | reverse complement strand
ATCGACTGGGCACTGCAGCAGGTGAGCGCGTGTCGCGAGCGCGGGCCGACGCGGCCTCTCGAAGAAAGGTAGCCGCACGCCGCGTCGAGGTCCGCTCACGGCCGGCCCGCGGGCCGTCGATCCGCGACCGGTTGGCGCGGGCCTGGGGCAGCTATGTCGAGCAGTCTCTCGACCGCTGGAACAACGCCGTGCTCGTCGTGCCGCTGCTGGTCATCTACCAGATCGGCATCCTGTTCACCGACGGCTGGCGCAACGGCGTCGACTTCGTCACCCCCCGCCTGCTCGCGGCCGTCAACGGCGACCTCGTCAAGTACCTGGTCTTCAACGGGGCCGTGTTCGTGCTCGCCGGCTTCGCGCTGTTCTACCGCCAGGCGCAGCGCTCCCTTGAGCGCAGCACGCTCGCCGTGATGGTCGGCGAGTCGACCGTGCACGCGGTTGCGATGGGCGTCAGCGCCACGCACCTGCTCCGGGGGCTCGGCATCACTCCCGACCTGATCATGCCGGGCGCGACACGGATGCCCGAGTTTGGCCTGCTCGACGGCGTCGTGATGTCGATCGGCGCCGGTGTGTACGAGGAGCTCGTCTTTCGGGTCGTGCTGCTTGGCGGTCTGATGTGGCTCTTCAGGAAGCAGCCTCGCGTGCTGCAGGTCACGATCGCGCTGCTGGCCTCGTCGCTGGTCTTCTCTGCCGCACACCTCGAGGGTTTTGGCGGACTCGAGCCCTGGACACGCTACAGCTTCACCTACCGGCTGGTGCTGGGGCTCTTCCTGGGGCTGATCTACCTCACCCGAGGCCTCGCCGTTGCCGTCTACACGCACACCTTCTACGATTTGCTGGTATTGGTTCCACGCGCCCTGATGGGCGTGTGAAGGGAGCGCCGAACGCCATGACGAACGTCGTGAACTACCTGACCCCCGCAGAATGGATCTTCTTTGCGGTGCAGCTCGTGACCGTATTTGGGGTCGGCACCTGGCCCCGCCTCTCCGCGGCGATCGCGCGACGGCTGTCGGCGTGACCGGGCGCGGGGCTCAGGCCGGGAGCCGGTCGAGCTCGTCGGGCGTCGGGCCATCGGGGCGTCCCTGCCGGACCGACAGCAGGTAGGCGGCCCCGAGCCGGAGCGCCGGGTGAAGGTCGGTAGCCACTCGGATACGCTCGAGGTCTGCGTAGCTCGCGAGCGGCAGGCACCGCAGCGCGAGCCCCGTCGGCGTGTAGGGGTTCTGGGCGATCGCGGACCGCACCGGCGGGCGTGAGAACCAGCGCGGCGTGCGGGCGACCGCGCAGATGCGCGCAGGCAGGTTCGGACGCGCGGAGACGATCGACAGGATCAGCCGATCCCCGACGCGCGGGTTGGCGACAAGCTTCTCGATCACCATCGGCTCGGGATCGTCGATCAGGCGCTCGAGCCTGCGCTGGTCCCAGCCGGCGGCCTGCGACTTGCGCTCGCCCAGCGTCAGGCTGCGCTCGCCGGCCCGACGCAGCCGCATCGAGTCGGCGACCTTGAAGGCCGGGGGGTCGAGCAAGAACCAGCCCACCGCGTGCCGGCCCTCGCGCCGCGCCTCGAGGTGGACCGCCTCGAGCGCGAGTGCGAAGCGGTCCGCGGCCAGCATCACCGCCTCTGCGGCGGCGAGGACAACCTCTTGCGCCTCACCGTCGCCCCGCACCCCCTGCGTGATGCAGTCGTGCAGGTGCTCCGCGGCCGTGGCGGCATCGACCGTCAGCAGGTGGCGCTCGATCTGGTGGCGGCGCATCGCCGGCTCCGAGACGCTGATGACGCGCCTGACGAGCTGCGTGACCGAGTACTGGTCATCTTCGGGTCGCTGCGCCCGCATGGCTCACTGTCCTGAGCCGTCGGGGGCCACGGGCGCCACAAAGGCGACCGGCGCCCAGCAGGTGTCGGGGACCCGCTGCCGAGCCTCGACGACGCGTGCGACGTAGCGGAGCGCGCCGCCGTCTGCCGCGACGGGCGCCTCGAAGACCGAGCCAAAGACGGTCTGCTCACCCGGATCGAGGCTGACCTCGCCGACGCGCCGTCTCACGCGGTCGAAGGCGGGTTCGAAGTCGGCGACCCCACCGAGGCGGTCGATCTCGGTCGCGGTGAGCCGGCCGCCCGCGGGCACGAGCCGGCGGTCGAGCTCAGCGCCCGAGGCATCGAGCACCAAGACCTCGACCTCGAGGTCGCGATAGACCTGGCGGCCACGGTTGGTGAGCGTGCCCGTGACCACGAGCAGCCGAAGCCCGCCCGAGCCGCGCTGATAGGCGCCGCGCAGTGTCCCGACCACGAAGGGGTCGACCGCCGGCTCGAGCGCGTTCGCCGGCTCGCCCGCCAGGGCGAGCTGCACCTGCTCGGCGCCGACGGTGACGCGGAGCATGCGGCCCATCGAGGTGAAGTCGAGCACCCCATCGTTGCGCCAGGCCACGAGGGCGAGGCCGACGACGAGCACGAGCACGGCTGCCAGGGCCGCCGTAGCCCAGGGGACCGACCCGGTCGGCGCCGGCCCGCGCGGCGCCGGCTCGGGCGACGCAACGCGACGCTCCCGTCGCGCCGGCGCGGGTGCCTCGGCGTCGGGCGCGGCCTCGACCTCGCGCCGTCGCTGGGTGCCGACCTCGCGACCCGGGGCGGGTGCGTGCGCAGCCTGGCTGGCGGGCACCGCGATGGCAGGGACCGCACGGCTGAACGGCGAGGCGATCCGCGGCTCCGGGGCGGGCTCGGGCGCCCGGGCGCCGAACGCCCTGTCGGGCACCGGGGGCAGCTCGACCGTGCCGAGCCGAGCGGGCAGCGACGGCCACGCAGGGCTGGGCCGAGGCACTGCGGGCGACGACGGCGGCGAGAGGTCGAACGGCACGCCCCCAGGCCCGGTGCCACCGTCAACCGGAGAGGACGAAGGAGGAGACCACGACCAGCCGCCCGGCTCCTCGAACAGCGAGGGGTCGAACTGCATCCCGGGCATCGACTGCAGCAGCGACGGACCCTGAGCCATGTTTCCGGCCGAAGGCAGCGCCGCACCCGCCTGCACGGCGCTCGGCGGCCTGAGCACGATGCTCGACTGCGAGCCGTCGACCGCGAGCATGCCGGCCGGCGGAGACCCCTGTCGCGACGAGGCGCGCGAGACGACGCCCGGCGTTGCGGGCATCCGCTGGTCGGGGAACATGGGGGGTGCGACATCGTGGAGCGCTGAGACCTCGGGCTGAGGCGACGCGAGCCCGATCGTGCGAAAGGCGGGGAGCCTCGACGACATCGCCGGCGGAGACGACGGCGGTGTCGAGAGGGTCGGGGAGTCGGCGCGGCGCAGCGCCTCGGGCGGCGGCGAGGGTGTCTCTGCCGCGGCCCTGCCGATGCGGATGGGCTGGCGCCTGCCCGGAGACGAGGGCTCGGCGGGGCTCAGCGCAGACTCCGGGCCGGGCACAGCCTCGGGGAGCCGCGTCGCGGCGGTGCCACCAATGCGCACGTCGGTCCGGCAGGTGGGGCACCTGACCACGCCCCGATCTCCCTCGCGCGCACGGTCGGGCGCGGCGAACGACGAGAGGCAGACGGGGCAGGAGACGTACATGCGGGTCCGACGGGGGCGCACCCTGTTGGCGCGGGCCGCCTCGACTACCGCAGCCGGTGCGGGTTCGACAAGCTTGTCGGTTCAGGCGCCGGTGGGGCCGAGGGCGTCATGGCAGGCGCCGAGGGTGGTGTCGGCGCCGGCGTGGGGCAGTTGGGCCGGGTCGGGTGGTCGGGACCACACCGCGGAGTGGCCGCGCAGGTGCGCGTCCGGCCAGCGCTTCACCACCGGCGGGGTTGATCCGGGTTGACGGCACCTCCACAGCGGCTAGGCGCCGCGCCTGTCCGTCAACGGCGTGACCCCTGCCGCGCCACTCCGCCCCTGCCGCGCCGAAGGGCTCCCATGTCGACCAAGCTCATCAAGCGATACAGCAACCGCAAGCTCTATGACACGCAGCGGAGCTGCTACGTCACGCTCGAGGAGGTCTCGGGCATGGTCCGCGGCGGCCTCGACATCCGCATCGTCGACAACAAGACCGGCGAGGACATCACCGCGGTGACCCTCGCCCAGATCGTCTTCGAGCAGGAGAAGCGCGACCAGCGCACCGTGCCGCTGCAGACCCTGCGGACCATGATCCAGTCGCCGACCGAGCTGATCCAGAGGCTCAGCAAGCCCGTCGCCGACCTCAGGGAGGACGCCCAGCGCCAGGTCGAGCGGCTCCGCAAGCTCGCGGAGGCGCCGCAGGACGAGATCGTCGTGCCCTTCCGCGAGTTCATCGAGTCGATCCCGCGGGCGCTCGACGAGATGCAGGCGCGCATCGACGAGCGCATCCGTGACGGCTTCGACAACCTCACCCACGTGCCCCGGGTCAGCGAGGATGTCGCCCGCCTCAAGGCGGAGCTCGCCCGCCTTGAGCGCAGGGTCGTCGAGCTCGAGCGGCGTGAGCGACGGCACCACGAGGAGACCTCGTCACGCGTGAAGCTGCTCGACCAGCGCGAGCGCCGCAACCACACCGACATGACCGGCAGGGTGCGCCGCGTCGAGGCGACCAGGCCGCCCGACCGGGCGAACTAGCCCCGCGCCACCGCCCTCAGAAGTCGAGCCCGAGGCTCGCGGTGTAGCTCTTGACGTGGGGCGAGAACTGCCCCTGCAGGGTCACGTCAACCAGCGCCCACTGAAAGCGCATGCCCGCGACCCCGGTGTTCACGGTGTCGGTCTCGAGCCCGAAGGCGAACTCGGGCTGGTTGTCGTCGCCCGTGGCGGAGTCGACCGGCGGCCGCGCGTCACCCGGGGTGGTGTCGATCAGGCGCGACGCAGAGATCGGCACCACGAGGCTGTAGCCCGCGAACGGCGTGATGTTCATCACCGACCCGACGCCAAAGGGCAGGCCGGCGGTGACATCGGCCTGCACGGTGGTCAGCACGAGCTGGTTGCTGCCGAGCAGCGAGGTGACGGCGCCGCGCACGGCGAGGTCGGGGACCGGCCAGAGGTAGTCCTCGTGCAGCGCCCACCGCCCCTCGGCGCCCACGCCCATGAGCTTGCTGTCAGACAGCAGCGTCAGGATGGTGCCAATCTCGAACGAGAACGGCAGGCCCTTGCGCACATGGATCTGGGTGGTCGACAGGGTATCGGCCGGGTCCTGCTCCGCGTCGGCCTTCTTCCAGTGCTCCTCGCCGCTGTCGATGGCGTTCCAGGTCTGGTCGATCTGAAAGACAAAGCCTGCGACGCCGGTCGTCTCTGCCGTGGTTGCCGCCTTGGGCGAGATCACGAGCCCGAGGTCGCGGGCAAAGCGCCGAAAGCCCGCGTCGTCGCGGGTCACGCCGGTGCAGTAGTTGTTCACCGGCGCGATGTAGTTGCAGGTGCCGAAGCGCTGCAGCGTGATGTTGTTGTCGGCGTGTGCCGTGCCGGGCAGCGCGGCCAGGCCGAGCAGGGCCGCTGCCGAGGCGACGACGGTGCTCCGACGCGTGGCCGCTCGCCGCGTCACTGGGTGCTTCGTGGTCATCGCGCGGCGCTCCGACGGGTTCGACGCAGCGCTGGCTACCAAGCCCGCTTTGGCAGCGTCAAGCAGGCTCTTCACGATTCGTCGCCGTACTGCGAGCGCAGGCGGTCGAGCACGCCGGCATCCTCGAGCGTGGTGGTATCGCCGCGGGTCTCGCGCATGGCGGCGACGTCCTGCAGCAGGCGGCGCATGATCTTGCCCGAGCGCGTCTTGGGGAGCGCGTCGGTGAAGCGCAGGTCGTCGGGGCGGGCGAGCGCGCCGATCTCGTGCGCGACGTGCTGCCGCAGCGCCTCTGCCAGCTCGGGGCTGCGGGGGTGGCTGGCGCGGAGCGTGACGAAGGCGCAGATCGCCTGGCCCTTGAGGTCGTCGGGGCGGCCCACCACCGCGGCCTCTGCCACGGCGGGGTGGGAGACCAGCGCCGACTCGATCTCTGCGGTGCCGAGCCGGTGGCCTGCGACGTTGATGACGTCGTCGATGCGCCCCATGATCCAGAAGTAGCCGCGCTCGTCGCGCCGCACGCCGTCACCGGCGAAGTAGATGCCCGGGATCTGGCTCCAGTACTGCTTCTGGTAGCGCTCGTCGTCGCCCCAGACGGTGCGGAGCATCGATGGCCACGGGCGGCGGATCACCAGGAAGCCGCCCTCGTTGGGTCCGCGCGGGTTGCCGTGCATGTCGACCACGTCGGCGGCGACGCCGGGCAGCGGCCGCGTGGCGGTCCCGGGCACGAGCGGCGTGGCGCCCGGCAGCGGGCTGATCATGATCGAGCCGGTCTCGGTCTGCCACCAGGTATCGACGATCGGGCAGCGGCTGCCCCCGATCACCCGGTGGTACCAGGTCCACGCCTCGGGGTTGATCGGCTCCCCGACCGAGCCGAGCAGGCGAAGGCTCGACAGGTCGTGCCGCTCGACATGCTCGTCGCCCCAGCGGATGAAGGCCCGGATCGCCGTCGGCGCGGTGTAGAAGATGCTGACGCGGTGGCGCGCGATCATCTCCCAGAAGCGGTCGGGGCCGGGCTGGTTGGGCGCTCCCTCGTACATCACCGATGTCGCGCCGTTGGCCAGCGGCCCGTAGACGACGTAGCTGTGGCCGGTGACCCAGCCGATGTCGGCGGTGCACCAGTAGATGTCCTCGTCGCGCAGGTCGAAGACCATGCGCGAGGTATAGGTGGCGCCCAGCAGGTAGCCGCCGGTCGTGTGGAGCACACCCTTGGGCTTGCCGGTCGATCCCGACGTATAGAGGATGAACAGCGGGTGCTCCGCATCGACCGGCACGGCGTCGAAGCGTGACGACACGCCGGCCTCGAGGTCGTGCCACCAGTGGTCGCGGCCGGGGGTCATCGAGACCTCGTGCGCGGTGCGGCGAAGCACGACGACCTGCTCGACCGAGGGGCAGCCGCCCGACTCCGCGAGGGCGTCATCGACCGCCTGCTTGAGCTCGACGACCTTGCCGCGACGCCAGCCGCCGTCGGCCGTGACGATCACCTTCGCGGTCGCGTCGTTGACCCGGTCGCGGATCGCCTGGGCCGAGAAGCCACCAAAGATGATGCTGTGGGTCGCTCCCATGCGGGCGCAGGCGAGCATGGCGATGGCGAGCTCGGGCACCATGGGCATGTAGAGCGCGACCCGGTCGCCGGCGGCGACACCGAGGCCGGCGAGCACGTTGGCAAAACGGCAGACCTCCCGGTGGAGCTGGGCGTAGGTGAGCGTGCGGGTGTCGCCCGGCTCTCCCTCCCAGATGATCGCGGCCTTGTTCTGCCGCGCGGTGCCGAGGTGGCGGTCGAGGCAGTTGGTCGAGACGTTGAGCCGGCCGCCGATGAACCAGCGTGCGTGTGGAGGCTGCCAGTCGAGCACCTGCGTGAAGGGCTCGTCCCAGTGGAGCAGCTCTCGGGCCCGGTCTGCCCAGAAGCCCTCGGGGTCGGCCTCTGCCTGCGCGTAGAGCGCCTCGTAGGCCTCCATGCTCGGCACCCTCGCGCGGGCGCTGAACTCGGCGGGCGGGTTGAAGACGCGCTCTTCGCGCA
>JBILLP010000148.1:0-7523 GCA_044376025.1 Bradymonadia bacterium | reverse complement strand
AGGTGGCCCCGGCACAGCAGGATCAAGTTGTCGAGCTGTCGGTAGGCTTCGAGCGAGGGCTGGTGGATCGTCAGAACGATGGTGCACCCGCCACTGGCGAGCTCCCGCAACAGGCGCATCACCGAGAGCGTGTCCTCGCTCGACAAGCCCGACGTCGGCTCGTCAAGAAACAGCACCTTCGGTCGAGAAAGCAACTCCTGCGCCAAGTTCACCCGCTTTCGCTGCCCTCCCGAGATGCCCTTGTTGTCCTTGTCGCCGATGAGGGTGTTCTCGGTGTGGCGAATCTCGAGCCTATCGAGAACCTCATCGATGCGACGCTCGATCTCCGCCGCGGAGTAGTCCTCGGGCAGCCGAATCCGGGCCGTGTACCGGAGGCTCTCGCGCACCGTCAGCTGAGGATAGACGATGTCCTCTTGCGGGACGTAGCCGATCACGTGGCGAAACGCCTCATAGCCCTCCGAGAGGTCCTCCCCGTTGATGAGCACCTGGCCTCGACTCGGTCGAAGGTAGCCGTTCACGCTGGTGAGCAGCGTCGTCTTCCCGCAGCCCGATGGCCCCATCAGCCCCACAAACTCTCCCGGAAGTGCCGAGAAGCTCACGCTCGACAGGATCGAGCGGGATTGGCCGCTGCCGTCCCGGACGTCGACTCCGATGCCGTTCGCCGTCACCGAGTACCCGTCGAGGAAGACGGGCGCCGGCCTCCCGGGCACGCTGAGGTCAATCGCCACACTCCCGAGCGTGACCGATGCGCCCTTCTCGATTCGATACCACTCGCGCCCGACGCGCACACGATCCACGAACGTTCCGTTGGTGGAGCCAAGATCCCGAATCTCGACGCGGTCTCCGACCCGCCTGACTTCGGCGTGCCGCGAAGACACCGTGGGCGCATCGACCACGACGTCGGCGGCCTCTGACGTGCGACCCAGGACAAAGGACTCTGCTTGACCGCCCACTTCGATGCGCGGCGCTTCGAGCCTCAGACGAGCCTCGATGCGCGCCATCGGGTACGGATACCCACCAAGGAACAGCACATCTTGCGATCGCACGATCGCTCGGCTGATTCGATTCGAGGAGGCGTTCAGACCCAGCCCGTTGCTCGAGCCGAGGTCCTCGACGCAGTAGCCCCCGCCCTCGCGCGAGATGCGCACGTGTCGGGCCGACACGGTCGGAACGTCCACCACGACGTCGCACTCCGGATCTCGGCCGAGAATCCAGGGGCCGTGGCCTCGACCCTCCGGAAGCTCCTCGACGAGCTGAGTCCGATCATGTTGCACGGCGCCCACGCGCATCGCCATGTCACGGCTGAAGACGACCCGCTCGCTTGCACCCAGCCCGATCACCTGACCGACTCGGATCGGCACCGGCATGCGGGGCTGGAGCCGAACACCATCCAGAAACGTGCCGTTGGAAGCTCCGAGGTCTTCGATCAGCGTACCGCGACCAGGATGGTACGACAGGCAGCAGTGCCTCGCCGACACACCACGCCCCTCAGCGACGATGTCTGACTCGTCGGGGTCTCTTCCAATGGTCAAGGTTCGTGGATCCCGAGCCGTCATGAACACGTCGCTGCAGCGAAGCCAAAAGAGTCCCTGCCAACCACCGGCACGCCTCACCGTCCCTGCAGGGCATGTCGATGACCGCCCACCCCCGGAACCGGGGTCCTCGGCGCCATAGGCGCCCCGAGCCCCTCGGCGGTGGAGCGGGATGAAGCTACTGGTAGCCCGTCTGCAACACCCAGTGCGCGTTCGTGCCAGAGCCCGCGTCGGCCATTCGGATGACTACCAGAAACGGCCCAGACCACGCTGGCGTGACGCGTGCGATCGCATCGACGCTGGAGTCGGTGTCACCGGCTACGAGGTTCCGATTCTCGTCGTACACCAGGATGTCTACATCCACAGCCTCCTCGCAGCCCGAGGCGAACAAGACATACTCCGTACCCTGATACAACGTCATTCGGACGCCGCGCGCTCGACCCACGTCGAGCAGTCCAAGCTGATAGGTGTCGCGCACCGAGTACCCGTGACGTACGAGTGACTGGTACATCGCCCGAGCCGTCTGCTGCGCACCCGCCTGCGACGCAAGCACGCCAGCCGGAATCTGCGAGATCGCCACCGCGGCCGCGCACGCCACCATCGAGTTCCACCACGTGCTCTTCATCCTGCACTCCTGTCTGCGTAGCTGCTCCGAACTGACCGCAGCCGCGATCAGAGGAATGATGACCGGATGGCGACCACGTCCGCGTGGATCGCGGCGACGGCCGCTGCATCGGGGGGGGACTCCCGCGCGAACGAGAGCTTCGACTCAAGCTGACGGAGCCCCGACCCTACCTGCGACACCGTCGGATCAGTCGCGAGGTCCCCCTTCATCGAACCCAGCGCCGACGAGATCGCCCCTGCCACCGCCCCCTGACGCATCATCCCCGCACCCTCGGCACTCCAGGAGGCCGCCTCCTTGAGATAGGAGGAGCCGATCTCGACGCCGCGGATCCACAACCCCGCCCCCACCAGATACCCGAGCTCCGGACTCGGAAGGCTCTCCAGCTTCTGCTTCACGATCGAGTGTGCCAACTGGAGCTCCCGTCGAATCGTGTCCCAGGACCCGCTCGCGATCGCAGCCTTGGCCCTCGTGTGATAGTCTCCGATCTCCGCCGTCAGCCCAAGGCGCTCCCCGATGGCCTTCATCTCGTCGGCCGCCGCGCCGGCCATGCCCGCGTCCTTCGCCTGAACGGCGGAGAAGAAGTCAGCCATCACCGCGCCGAGCCGAAGCGCCAACCGCGCCGGCTCCTTCGGCAGCTCTGCAGGACGCGCCGCGACAAGAGACGTCCACGTCACGCTCCGCCCCGCCTTCGACTCCGCTCGCTGCATCGCCGTGAACATCTCGTCGGGCGACGGGATGTCGACCGCCAACGAAGGATCGGCCAGCAGGGCGGCGACGTCGACCCCGGCGGCGCGAACTTGCGAAGCGGCTCCCGAACCCGGCGGCGCCGCGGCCGGATCCGGCGCCGCCTGCGAAGACGCAGACGCCGCCGGTCCAGGGGCTGTCGGTGCAGGAGGTGCGCCACCCCCGCTGCAGCCCGCAAGGAGAACGCTCGACAAGATCCACACGTTCGGCAAACGTCGGCTCACGGACACCTCGTCTCACAGGAGCGCGCGCCGCGCGCCGGGGGTTCCTTCGTGAACGGCCGTTATCAAAGGAGCTTCGCGTGCGCAACGTTCGATCGCCCCGATCTCCCGCGACGCGACAGCCCTCGGCGAGCTGCCCGACCCGCTCATGCCACGACCGCTCCGCCTCACGAACCACACCCGCTCCCGACGTGCGCCTCCACACCGGGTCGACCTCGGATATCGGCTGTCGAGGCTGAAGTCACACGGTCGCCAATCGTCTACGCGTCAGGATGCATGGTTGCGCAGTCGCATCACCCACCCACGCGGCCCCTATCGCGCGATCCTGTCAATCCGATGGCGGCGGCGATTGGCAACAGCATCGTGGCGAAGAAACCCCATGCCACAAGAAGCACAACCGCGCGCGCCGCACTGCCCCGCTCCTTGGCAGGCACCTTCGGCTTCGTGTACTTCGCCATGAGTGCCTTTCGGTATGGATCGGACATGTTGACGCCCACGATGCGATCCACCGGGCTCGCAGGTGCGCCGAGCGCAACGTGGCTGCAGAAGTTGTCGCACGGCGGTGCGATGGCGCTCTGATCCACGCTGCACTTCGAAGTCGCCGATGGCGTGCAGCCCTCCATCATCGCGACCACTGCGCCACTGCCGTCGACCGTGCAGTCGAACGGCGACGACTGCTCCTTGCCACACGCCGACGCCACCTGTCGCAGATCATCGGTCGGTGGACGCGGAGCGCGGCTCGCGACCGCGTTCAGAAGAACCATCGACTCCGTGCCCCATCGCACGGGCGAGAGCCCGCTCACGACGTCGCGGACGAAGGCCACCGGCATGTTGGGAACCGGCGTCGGAACTCCGCCAAGCATCGTGCACAACAGCAGAATCACCGCCAGAGAGATCACCTGCTCGCGCACGCGCCCGACGACCAGCCCGACCACCAATCCGAGGCAGGTCCCGATGTAGCCCAGAGTCCAGTGTACCCACACACCACCGGCCATCGCGATGACTGGCTCGGACTCCGCCCGCACGAACAGGTGCGACAAGACGCCGCCCGCGAAGGCTGTGAGCCCCAACGGCACGATCCGCACCGTCACCGACGAAACCAGGTAGGCAGACACCGGAGCCCCATACGCGCTCTCTGACACCAGCCAGCGGCGGTCGCCCGACACCTGCGCCAGCGCGAAGACGCTCGCCACGAAGAACGGTACCAGGCTCCCCAGACGCAGCGCCGTCACGGCAGAGCCCGCACGCTCGACCGTGGCCGGATCGCCGACCGCTCCCAGACCCAACAACCCACCCCACAACAGCGCGAAGACCCCAACCGCGGCCACCACATACAGCATCCGCCCGAGCCACTGCGACAGCTGCGCCTTGACCAGCGCCATCATCCACTCCGCCGCTCCCGGCCCCCCCCGAACGCGGGCCCGCCTCCCCGTGACCGTGACATGCGGCGACGGATCGCGCCGCGACACGATGTACTCCGCGTGGAGCGGGCCGTCGGAGAACCGCTGAACCACGTCGTCCACGAGGTCCGATGAGACGGTCCCGGAGAGCGCCGGCGCATCGAAGGGCGCCGGGAGGGCCACTCGTTCCCGGGAGGCGAGCTTCTCCCTCTCCGCGCCCTCCACATCGGGATGCAGCAGCTCGAGCAGCTCCGGGCCGTACGCCCCCGCCGCGCAGAGCTGACCGCCGGCAAACAGCATCAACATGTCGGCCGCTTCGGCGACCGGCCGAAGCAGCTCCTGTGTGCCCGCCAGGACCGTGACCCCGTCTGCGGTCAGCCCCCGAAACACCTCGGCGAGCTCTCCCTGCTCTCTCGTCGCCAGACCGTCCAGAAGGTCGACGGCCACAACCACCGAAGGCAGGCTCGAGAGCGCGCGCGCCAGCACGATGCGCCTCCAGGTGACTCCGCCCCAGCGGGACTCGGGAGACACCCCGTCGATACGCTGCGCCAGAAGGTGACCAACTCCGCATACCTCCGCGATGCGCTCGACGTCTGCGCGCGTCACGGCCGAAGACGCTCCACGCACCCGAGCACACAGCAGGAGCTCCTCGGCAAGCGTGAGCCCGCCGAGCGCGACGTCCGAAGTTCGCGCAACACCCACCAGACTCCGGCACTCGGCGGGAGAACGGGGCAGGGCGGCAGGGCCGAGTCGGATGCGTCCACCCGTCTGGTTGCCAAGGCCATGGAACGCGTCGGCAAGCGCCTCGATCGACCTCGCGGCGCCGCACAGCACCACAAGCTCACCCGGATAGATCCGTGCCGTGAGATCCCGGATCAGCTGCCGCTTCGGCGACTCTCCCTCGGAGGTCTGAACCGTCAGCCCCTCGAAGTCGACGATCACCTCGCCGCGGTACTCCCGTGGCGGCGCCACGGGCTCCGGTTCCGGCTCGGGCGGCTTCTCGATCGGCACCAGACAGATCTCGCAACGACCCAGCATCAACCGGTCGGCCGGCCCCGCGCGCGTCTCGTCGCCGATGACACGACCGTTGAGGCGCACCGGATTGCGCGGGTCCAGCGAAGCGACGAGAAACGAGGCGCCGTCACGCCTCACGCGCGCGTGGCGAAAGCTCACCGACGGGTCGCGTAGCGTGAAGTTGACACCATCGGCCAGCTCCCCGCGACCGATTGTCAGGTCATGGAGATCCCACGGAATCTCGACCGGAATGACCTGACTCATCGAGGGCAGCGGCAGGCTCCGCACGCGCAGAAGCATCGCGAGTGCCGACACGTGCAGCTCGTTGTCCCCCAGGCGTAGCACGTCCGCGGGTGTCAGCGTCCCCACCTTCGGCGAACCCCCACCGGACCCGTGAATGCTCGTCACGATGAGGGAGTTGTCCTTCGGTCGGCCCTCAATCTGCACGTGACGCGCGGCAATCCCAGGGTAGGGCAGCACCAGGTCGCACGACGAATCCGAGCCCACCACAAAGCGTCGATGAAGGGACGGATCGAGGCGCGGGATCCGGGCTCTCGATGCAAGATCGTTGAGCTTCACCCCCAGCTTCGTCACGATCTCCTGACCGATGGTCAGCGTCACCGAGCCGAGCGTCAACGTCGTTCCCAACCTTACCTCGGCGAACGGCTTGCGGCTCCCGTCAATCAGGGTCGTTGCCTCGTCGGCCACAGCCTCCAGGACAAGTCGCCTCGACGACAGCATCGAGAGCACCGCATGCCGAGGAGCTACGCCCGCTCCCGGCAACCGGATGTCCGATTCGGGCGCCGAGCCGAGGCTGAAGCTGGCGACCAGGCGCGACCGGAACTGCCCCGACTGCTTGTTGACCTCAAGCAGCAGGTCGTGAAACGGGCCCGCGTAGTACACTGTGACGCCACGGTCCGGCTTCTGCGCTGGCTTTGGTGGCACCCACGGCTGGAACGAGAGCGCCTGAGGCGCCGTCTGGCCGCCCGGCTCCACGAGCTTGCGCACCCATTGCTGAGAGAGCTCCACGACCACGTTGCCGACGCGGACCTGACGCCCTCCTCGAAGCGACCGAGGCTGACCCCCGGGCTCCAGAATTGCCCCGTCGAGCCATGTGCCCGTGCTCCCGGGAAGCGCGATCAACACGAATTCGTCCACACCCGTCCGGCAGACAATGCAGTGCACCGGCGCCACAGAAGGGTCGCTGATCACCAGATCGACCTCCGATGCGTTCGAACCGATGAAGACCGCACCAGCATTATCTCTTTGTGGCATCGCTACGAACCTCGCTGCGTCCGGGCGGGGCGAGCGCCGAGGTCGGTCTCGGGCCCGTCCATGCCCATCCTTCTGATGCGCCGCATCATGCGGCGCAGGCTCGCCGCCAGACGGAACTCCTCGGCCCTCTCACCCAGTGCCCTCGCCTCCCGGCTGGCCGGCGAGCTCAGCGACGCCGGGGTCGGCTCCGCAGCCTCGGGCAGCTCCTCCTCCTCGACCTCGGGTGGCGGCGCCACGAAGTGTCTCCAGAGCCCAACGTCATCGAAGGGCGCCGGAGGCCACCGATACGGACGACGAGCCGACTCCGCATGCTCGACCACCGAGATGCCGAGATGGCTCCAGACCTGATCGACCGAGGCGAAGCGCCGCTGCGGCAGCGGGTGAATGCAGCGCTCGATCGCGATGGCCCAAGCACTCGGGAATCCGGCCGACAGCAGTCGCGCCCCGGTGCCGGTGTAAGGGTCCACCGTCGATGGATACCCCGAGGCCAGGACCATCCTCTCGCTCGCTGGAAGCGGGAGGCCGTCTTCCGTGGGGTGTCCAATGGTGACGTCCAGCGCCAGCATGCCCCACGAGTACAGGTCGATCCACGGCCCCGCATAATGCAGGAAATCGCGCCGCTCGAGCTCCCTCGGTCCGTAGCCGGGTGAGCAGAAGAGCCTGCCACGCGCGCGCCGAAGCTGCTCAAGCGACCGGGCGGCGCCAAAGTCGA
>JBILLP010000147.1:0-7567 GCA_044376025.1 Bradymonadia bacterium | reverse complement strand
AAGCTGGTGGTGACCTTCTTGACCCGGCAGCTCGAGGTCGCGAAGGTTTCTGACAAGATCCAGACGCAGATCAAGGAAGAAATCGACAAGAACCAGCGCGAATATTATCTGCGTCAGCAATACAAGGCCATCAAGGAGCAGCTCGGCGAAATCGATGGCGACGGCAATGAGCTCGAGGACCTCGAGAGCCGCATCAACGCCAAGAGCATGCCCGACGACGTCGCCAAGGTCGTCAAGAAGCAGTTCAACCGGCTCCAGCAGATGCAGCCGGCCAGCTCGGAGTACGGGGTCACGCGCACCTACGTCGAGACGCTGCTCGACCTGCCGTGGAGCGAGGCGACCGACGACAACCTCGAGATCGCCCACGCCCGCGCCATCCTCGACGAGGACCACTACGGGCTCGACAAGGTCAAGGAGAGGCTGGTGGAGTTCCTGGCGGTGCGAAAGCTGCGCGCCGACATGAAGGGGCCCATCCTCTGCCTGGTCGGGCCGCCCGGCGTGGGCAAGACCTCGCTCGGCCGCTCGGTCGCCAAGGCGCTCGGACGCAAGTTCGTGCGCATCTCGCTCGGCGGCGTCCACGATGAGGCCGAGATTCGCGGGCACCGGCGGACCTACGTCGGGGCGCTTCCCGGGCGCATTGTCCAGGCGCTCCGCAAGGCCGGGACTGTCAACCCGGTCGTGATGCTCGACGAAATCGACAAGGTCGGTCGGGATTTTCGAGGTGACCCCCAGTCGGCGCTGCTCGAGGTGCTCGATCCCGAGCAGAACAACAGCTTCAGCGACCACTATGTCGAGATTCCCATCGACCTGTCGAAGGTCCTCTTCATCGCGAACGCAAACCAGATGGACACCATCTCCGCGCCGCTCCGCGACCGCATGGAGATGATCGATATCCCGGGTTACACGCCGAACGACAAGCGGAACATCGTCAGGCAGTTCCTGCTGCCCAAGCAGCTCGAGAACCACGGGATTGAGGCGCGCAACATCACGCTCACGCCGGCGGCCGTCGAGAAGGTCATCGACAGCTACACGCGCGAGGCCGGTGTCAGGAGCCTGGAGCGCCGGATTGCCGATATCTGCCGCAAGGTCGCCGTGACCGTGGCCGATGGCACCCACACGGCGGATTCACTCGAGATCGACGCGCCGCAGGTCCCGAACTACCTCGGGCCCGAGCGATTCGAGCAGGACTCGGTCGAGCGGGTCAACGACCCCGGCATTGCCACCGGCCTGGCCTGGACGCCTGTCGGCGGGGACATCCTCTTCATCGAGGCGCTCCGCACCGAGGGCAAGGGTGAGCTCCGCCTCACCGGGCAGCTCGGCGACGTGATGAAGGAGTCTGCGCTCGCCGCGCTGTCGTACCTGAAGATGCGCGCGAGCTCGTTCGGGCTGCCGCCGGGATTCCTCAAGGACAAGGATATCCATATCCACTTCCCGGCAGGTGCGGTGCCCAAGGACGGTCCCTCCGCTGGCATCACCATCTTCACCACGCTGCTCAGCCTCTTCTCGGGCGTGCAGGTGCGGCACGATGTGGCGATGACCGGCGAAATCACCCTGCGCGGAAACGTGCTGCCGGTCGGTGGCATCAAGGAGAAGGTCCTCGCCGCGCAGCGGGCGGGCATCAAGCGGGTCATCCTGCCGGAGCGCAATCGAAAGGACCTCGTCGACGTGCCCGAGGAGGTGCGTCAGTCGCTCGATATCGTCTTCGTCAAGCAGGTGAGTGAAATCCCCGCCCTCGCGCTGACGCAGCCGCTCGAGCCGCTGCCCGCCTTCACTGGGCCCGGGTCGCTCGACGCCCCGCGCGCGGAGGCGTAACGCATGGGTGCCGCCGGCTCGAAGTGCCCGACCTGCCGACAGCCGGCGGCGTCCCGTGCAGAGAATCCCGAGTTCCCCTTCTGCAGCAGCCGCTGCAAGAAGGTTGACCTCGGCAGGTGGCTCAAGGGCGAGTATGCCCTCGACCCTGGAACCGGCCAGCTCGACGTCGTCGACCCCGCCGAAGCCGAGGATGTCACCGAGGCCTGGAACCGCGCCCGCCGCGGTGACGTACACTGAGGCGGCGGTCGCTCAGTCGACCTTCACGTACGACGGGATCAGGCGGACCTCGACCGGGGTGTCGCTCTGGCGGAACACCTCGACGCGGCGCTGCCACTTGTGGAAGCCCTCCTTGGTCACCTCGACGAGGTGGCGCCCGGTGCCGAGCCTGAGCGGCTCCGCCAACGGCGTGGTGCCCACCCCGGAGCCGTCGACCACGACCTCTGCGCCGGCCTCGGTCACGGTCACCGAGACCGTGCCGAAGGTCGGCAGTGCGACCAGCGTGACTGCGAGCTCGACCGTCTGCCCCTCGGTGACCGTGATCTGCTGCTCGAAGGGCAGGTAGTCGGCCGCGGTGGCGCGGATGGTGTAGCGGCCGACCGGGAGCGCGAAGGGCTCACTCGCGCCTGAGACGACCGGGGCGCCATCGATATAGACCGGCACGCCGGCCGGCTCTGCTGCGGTCACGTGGAGCCGGCCGCTCGGACCCATGCGGCGCTCGCACCGCTGCATCGCAGCGCGACTCGAGGCGGCGTCCTCGGCGTCGGGCTCGAGCACGAGGTAGCGCCGGTAGCGAAGGGCGCAGTTGCGGGCGTCCTGCTGGCCCTCGTAGATCTGGGCGAGGTTGAAGAAGACATTTGACCAGAAGGGATCGGCCGCGCCGAGCCGTTCGAAGATGCGGGCCGCGCCGCGAAGGTCGCCCCGGGCCGCCTTGCGTGCCGCTTCACTGAACTGCGCGCTCGCATCGGGCTGCGCGGGCGAGTCGTCGGCGGCAACCGGCACTGACGCGAGCAGCATCGCGAGGCTGGTCAGGGCTGCGGCGTGGCGGATTGCAGACATGGCGAGGCTCCTCTAGGTCGACATCGAGACTCGTGGGGACGCTACCCGAAAGCGGGAGCCGCGGGCAACCGTCACCGAAGCGCGTGCCGATGAAACTCATCGCCCCCGACCTGACCCTGCTCGCGCCCCTTGCCCGGACGCGGCAACGGCTGCTGGTGTCGAGCCTTGTGCTGACCGCCAGCCAGCTCGCGCTCGGTGGCTGGGCGTCGGGGTTCGTGCGGCTCCGCAGCGTCGATGTCGGCCACAACCTGATGCTGCTCGCCGCGCAGTACGGTCTGCTGCTGGCCTCGGGCGTCGCCGTGGGGCTGGGCGTGGCGACGCTGCTGTTCGGTGACGGCTGGCGTCGGCGCGTGCTGCTTGGCGAGCAGGTCGCGGCCCCGTCCGAGGACGAGGTCGAGCTCGGTGCGCGAGCCCTGGCTGACAACCTGCTGCCGGCCGTGGCGATCGTCGTCGCCGCGATCCTGCTGCAGGTCGCGGTCAACGGCGCGGTCCATGACCGCTACCTCTCGCGGTATGCCAACGAGGGCTACTTTGCGACGCTGCTCCGCTCGCCGAGCACCGACGACAACGTGATGGCGCTCCGGGAGCTGGTCAACCCGATGAATCGCGAGGCGCGGGGCCATGAGGTGATCCGCGAGGGCGTGTGGAGCGCCTGCCGTTCGCCCGATGCAACGGTGCGCGCCTGGGCCTTCTGGGCCGCTGGCCGGCTCGGCGTCGTCAAGGCGGTGCCGCTGCTGCAGCGCGCCACGCGCGAGGCGGGCGGCGACGAGCGGGCGCAGGCGATCGAGGCGCTGGCCCGGCTCGAGGTGCCGGGGCTCGGGCGTGACCTGGTCAGCCTGCTGCCGCGCACCATCGGCGATCGCGAGAGCCAGGGCGCGGTGCTCCGGGCGCTGGCGGTGGTGCACGAGCCGACGGCGGGCCCTGCGGTTGCGGCGCTGCTCGACGGCCTCGAGGCCGACCTGCGGGCGCCTGCCTGGGCGGCGATCGCGGCGTCGGGTGACGTGAGGTTGCACGCAGAGGTGGCACGCCGCTTCGCAGAGGCGGCCACCCACGCCGAGCAGTGCGCGATCGCAGAGGCCGTCAAGGCGGTCGCCACGACCGATGAGCTCCGCCAGCTCGGGGACTGGTTCGTCGCGGAGCCAACCCGGGGCCTCGAGCGCTGTGACGAGGTCGCCTACCGATCGCGGTCGATCCCCGACGATCCGAGTCCGCCCAAGCAGGTGCTGGTGATCCGCGAGTCGCTGCGCATGAAGGTCTTCGTGGCGCTGTTCAACATCGCGGCGCCCGGGACCACCGAGTGGCTCCAGAACGTCGTGAACGACGTGAGCGAGGAGAAGATAATCCGGGTGCGCGCAGAGAAGCTGCTCGAGGTGATCCGGTCGGCGCCCCCGCGCGAGCCGAGGCGCCCCCCGGGCGCGACCTCGCGGCCGCAGCCAGAGGGTTCAGGGGCGCTCGACGATGCGGGCCTCGAGCGCCGGTGACAGCGTGCGAAGCTCGTCGACGAAGCGCTGCGCGAGCGCATGGACCGTCGGGCTGTCGACGACCGACGACTTGTAGTTGAAGTTGAAGGTGGCGCGCCCGCGGTAGCGGATCGCGGTGAGCACAACGCCGTGAGGCGGCGCGGCCGGCGTGGTGACCCAGGCCTCGGTGACGCGCCAGCCGGGGCCCTCGAGCGGCTCGAAGCCGAGCGAGGTCAGGTTGCTGAAGCCGATCTGGGAGCGCACCTCGATGCTGTCGAGGACCATGCGCCGCAGCGCATCCATGGGCAGGATGCGGGCGCCCCACGACTTGACGAGCGCGCGCTGCAGGTGCGCGTCGACGGCGGACTCCGCCTTGATCGCCTCGTGCACGGCGCGGGCGGTCGCGTCGAAGTCGCGCCAGACGTCGGGATGGCCCGCCTCGTCGAGGTCGACCGCGAAGGCGGAGAGGTGGTTGGCGAAGGAGACGAAGGAGCCGTCGCGCGGCCGCGTCTCGGCGATGATGTCGCAGGCGATGCGTGCGACTGGCCGTCCTGCGGCGCCAAAGGAGCGCGCGGCGCGGGCGTACGCCGCGGTGAAGACGGTGTTCAGGCTGAGCCCGCGCTCGTCGCGCCAGGCCTTGAAGCCGTCGAACTGCTTCCAGTCGATCGTGACGTGCACGGTGCGGTTGTCGCCGGTGTAGTCGCGCCCGAGGTTCCAGCGGAGCGGCTCGACGGGTCGGCGCCGCGCGGCCCGGTTCTCTGCGAAGTAGCGGATCCAGCCGCGGCGCGTCAGAGCGGCGACCTCTGCATCGGGCCTGGCGAGGGCGTCGCGTTCTCGCCGCTTGGGCACCGGAGCATGCTCGGCGGGGGCGCCCCCCTGCAGCTCGCGGACCCGCGCCGCCCAGTCGATCAGGAGCTGGATGAAGGCGCGTCCGTCGGCGATGCCGTGGTGCTGCTGCACCAGGAGCCGGAGCGCGCCGTCCTCCCGGGCAACGGTGACGCGCACCGGCGGCTCTGAGAGCAGGTCGATGTAGTGGTTCAACGCGCCGGGGAGGATCTCCGCGAAGCGGCGGTCGTCGGTCACGCAGAGCGTGGTCGACGCGACCTCTGCGTACATGTAGCGCCGCGCGGTGTCGGCGGTGCCGTCGAGCGGGAGCGCCCGGGAGCGCAGGATCGGGTAGCGGTCGACGAGCTGGTCGAAGCCGGCGATCAGCAGTGAGGGGTCGATGTCGCCCTCGATGTTGAGCTGCCAGATCGGGGCAACCGAGGAGCCGAGCGACTTGTCGCTGCAGGCGAGGCAGCCCTTGTCGAGCGACTCGAACTCGAGGCCCTTGGCGTCGCGGGCAGCCTCGAGGCAGCGTGCGAGCTCCGCCGTACGGTCGGGGCCACCGACCATGGCCCGCCCGCCGACGAGCACGATGGCGAGGTGTCCGAGCAGCAGGCACGACAGGCCCTTGAACAGCGCGGCGGCCGTGCCCGGCAGCCCCGCAGGCGCCGCAGCCTCGAGCGAGGGCACAAGCAGGTAGGCCGCGGCCGCGATCGCGACGGCGACGAGCAGCGACGCGGGCGTGCGGCCGGCCGGCAGCAGCCGGAGCGGGTGTGAGGCTGCGAGCCCGCGTGCCTCTCCGCCGAGCGCGCCTCGCCGCGCGGGCTCCCAGGCGGCCCAGCCTGAGACGAAGGAGACGATCAGGCCGCCGACAACGAGGTCTCCGCCGACGGAGCCTGCCCCCTGCCAGGGCACGGCCTCGCGGGTGCCGAACAGCGCGAGGCCGATCGCGGCATTGATCGAGAAGTTGAGCGCCGCCGGGACGCGGCCGATGCGAAAGAGGTGTCGGAGTGCGGAGGCCATGCGGCCGATGTACCGCAGGCGTTCGGGGCGCGGAAGCAGAAACGCAGGCGGCTTCCGCTGTGTGGGCTGCGTGGCTAGACGGGTGGATTGACCCGGAGCGGAGACTCGACGTGGCAGAGCCAGGGAGCAGGGCGGCGGAGCGCCGCGTCTTTCGGATGCCCGATGACCTCGCCAACCAGATCGCAGCGGGCGAGGTGGTCGAGCGGCCGGCGAGCGCGCTCAAGGAGCTGGTCGAGAATGCGCTCGACGCCGGGGCGCGCCGTATCCGGATCGAGTTGGCCGATGGCGGGCTGCAGTTGATCCGGGTCGCCGACGATGGCTGCGGCATGTCGCGTGAGGACGCAGAGACGGCGATGCAGCGTCACGCGACCTCGAAGCTGCGCACCTCGGATGACCTCTTCAGGATCTCGACGCTCGGCTTCAGGGGCGAGGCGCTGCCGTCGATCGCGTCGGTCAGCCGGTTCGAGCTCGTGACCAAGCCGCATGGACGCATCGGTGGCACCCGGGTGCGCGTCATCGGCGGGGGCGAGCCCGAGGTCTCTGACATGGGGTGCCCTCCCGGCACCGAGATCACGGTCCGGGACCTCTTCTTCAACACGCCCGCGCGGCTCAAGTTCCTCAAGACCAAGGGAACCGAGGTCAAGCAGTGTGTCGAGGCGGTGCAGCGGATCGCGCTGGTGCGCCACGACGTGGGCTTCACGGTGAGCGTCGGGGGGCGTGAGGTGCTCGACTGGCCGGCCGTGGCGACGCCGGCCGACCGGGTGCACGCCTACTTCGGTCGACCTGATGCCGACGGCGTCTTCACCGCGGTTGTGGCAGAGGTCGGCTCGACGAGGGTTTCGGGGTTTGTGGGGCAGCCGTCGTTGTCGAGGCGCACGGCGGTCGACATGCTGACGTACGTCAACGGCCGGTACGTGCGCGACAAGCTGCTCGCGTCGGCGATCCGGGTGGGGTTCGGGCACCTGGTCGACCGGGGGCGGCACCCGGTGGCGGTGATGTTTGTCGAGCTGCCGGTCGATGCGATCGACGTCAACGTGCACCCGGCGAAGACCGAGGTCCGCTTTCACCAGCAGGACGAGGTCTTTCGGGCGGTTCGTCGCTCGGTGGCGAGCACCCTGGCAGCCTGCCCGTGGGTGCCCGCGCCGTCGCAGGCCGGGCCTCCGGCCGGCCGCGACGCGCGTCCGGGCGACACCGCAGAACCCGGCGCGCTCTCCTTCGACATGGGCAACCTCGACCTGTCGCCCTTCAGGCTCCCCGCCCCGTCCGGGCTCGACGCCGGGCGCCCCTACCGGCCCGCGGCCCACGACGAGCGCCCGGGCTCACGCCTGGCATGGGGCGCCCCCGGGCCGGCCGACGACGCCCGGGCCGCCCCGGCCCGGCCGTACCGCCTC
>JBILLP010000146.1:0-7572 GCA_044376025.1 Bradymonadia bacterium | reverse complement strand
AACCCTCGGGCGCGGCCTCGACCACCGGCAGCCCCGACGGTGAGGCGCTCACCGCACGCAGCGAACCGGTCACCCGCGGCCCCTCGAGCAGCAGCGGCACCTCGACCTCGAGCGACAGCGCGTGCGGGTCGAACCGCGACTCGAGCGCCTTGCGCATCTCGCGGGCAGAGGCGTACCGCGCCGACACCGGCTTGGCGACCGCGTGCAGCAGCACCTCGCCAAGCCCCGAACGCCGCGCATACGGGCCGACCTCGACCGGGGTCGGGTCGAACACTGACGCGATCACATCGGCGAGCGACAGCGACGCGTTCGGGCTCTGGCCGTCGAGCATGAACATCATCACCAGGCCGAGCGAGTAGAGGTCGGAGCTCGGCACCGGATGCCCCGCGAAGACCTCGGGCGCCGCGTACTCGGGCGTGCAGATATAGTGGCCCGCCTGCGTCGACGGAACCTGGCTCACCGGCACCTGCCCCGCGGGCTCGAAGACCTTGGCGATCCCGAAGTCGAGCACCTTGGCCCTCAGGTGCTTCGAGCCGGCCTCGCGCACCACCATGATGTTGCTCGGCTTGAGGTCGCGGTGCACCACGCCGTGTTCGTGCGCGACCTCGAGCGCCTCGAGGATGTCGAGCGTCAGCCTGACCGTATCGCTCGGGCGGAGCCGCGTGTGGCGCCGCACCAGTTCGTCGAGCTCCACGCCGTCGACGTACTGCATCACGATGAAGGGCTGGCCCTCGGCGGTCGCCGCGAAGTCGAGGACATCGACGATGCGCGGGTGGCGGAGCTGGGCGGCCATCGCGGCCTCTCGCTCGAACCGCGCCACCAGCTCCGGGCTCTGGCAGCACTCCCGCCTCAGCACCTTGACGGCGAACCTGAGCCCCGGGATTCGGACGTTCGACGCCAGGTAGACGTGGGCGAAGCCACCGACGCCGAGCAGCCGCTCGACCCGGTAGGTGCCGTGGATCACGTCTCCCGGCCGCAGCGCGCCATCATCGGCGGCCGGCGGAGCACCGACGCCCGACGGCGGGCGGACCGACCCGCCGGGCGGCTGCCCGGCAGGCCCGACCGGATCGGGATCGGCGTCAGAACGTGGTGAGGTCATGTCGCACCCTGCGGCGGTATCGCGCTGCCCTCACCCTACCGGACGCATGTGGCGAGGTCGAGAGCATGCCGCAACAGGCCGCGGCGATCGCTGGTTGAGCGTTCATTCACCCTTGAAGTCCCGCGGGGCTGTCGTCAGAATGCCCGCCGCCGGCGAGACCATCCCGCGGCGCCACCTCGTGAGGTTCCATGCAGTTCGAGCTCACCCAGGACGAGGCGCTCGTCTCGGAGACGTTCAGGCGCTTCGCCGATCGCGGAATGCGACCGGCCGCCGCCGACGCCGACCGTGAAGCGCGCATTCCCGCACCCCTGCTCCAGCAAGCGGTCGACCTCGGCTTCTTTGCCGATGCGGTTGTCGAGCGCGCCGGTGGCTTCTTGGAGGGCGCCTACTCCCACCGCAGCAGGGCGCTGCGCGGCCTGCACCTCGGATGGGGCTGCCCGGCCATGGCAGAGGTCTTTGAGCGCGGGGTCGAGCTGGCCTTGCTGCTCGCTGAGGTGGGTGGCTTTGACGAGGTGCTGGCCGACCTGGCGACGCCCGACGGCACTGCCGTGCTGGTTCGCAACGACGGTCGGCTCGGTGTGCTCGTCGATGGCGCTGAGGCCCGGGTCCTGGGCGTACTGCCGGCGGTGCCGGGGGCGGCGCTGAGCAAGTGGCTGGCCATCGCGTCGACCGAGCCGGGGGCCGAGGGGCTCTTCTTGGTCTCGCTCGCCGACACCGAGCGCCAGGACGCGACGGCAGAGGCGTGGAAGGCCTCGGGCGCCCAGCGCATCGGCCTGGGCGGCGTCGCGGCCCGGGTCGTCACCACCGACGTCGAGCGCGTCACGCGGCTGCTGGACGAGGCGAAGGTGAGCCTCGCGGCGCGGGCCGTCGGGGCCGCCCGGGCGGCCATCGAGTTCGCAGAGGCCTACGGGCGCGACCGCGTGCAGTTCGACCAGCCGATCGGCGAGTTCGAGGCGCTCCGCGAGCTCGTCGACGCGAGCAGGGTGAACATCGAGGCGGCAGAGGCGCTCGTGCTGCGCGCCGCCGCGGAGCTCGACGCGCGGACCGGCCCGGCACCGCTGGCGTCGATGGCGCGCCGGTTCGCTGCCGACGTTGTCCGCAGGGCCGCGGTCGACGCGGTGCAGATCTACGGAGGCTACGGGTATGTCAACGACTACCCGGTCGAGAAGCTGATGCGCGACGCGACGGCCTTCGCCGTTCGCTTCGGTTCTGAGTCGTTCGAGCGCGTGCGGAGGGGCTGATGGACATCTTCCAGAACGAACTGGTCAAGACCCTGACCGCGATGGCCCACTACTTCGCGGAGTACGAGATCCGGCCCGCCGCCGCCCGGCACGACCGTGAGGAGTCGATGCCGTGGGAGCTGATGGCCAAGGCCCAGCAGCAGGGCATCTCGCAGACCCGGATCCTCGACGAGGCCGTCGCCAAGCGCGGCAAGGAGGAGCGCGAGGCCGACCCATCCAAGCCCCGCTTCGCCGCTCAGCTCCAGGTCGCAGCCTCAGAGGAGCTCTCGTGGGGCTGCGCCGGCATCGCGCTCGCGCTCGTCGGCTCGGGGCTCGCCGCGACGCCGGTCGCGGCCATGGGCTCGATCGAGCAGCAGGACCTCTTCTTGAAGGCGATGGACGGGCTCGACGAGCACGGGCGCGTCAAGGTCGCGGCCATGGCGCTCTCCGAGCCCGCAACCGGCTCCGACATCTCGGGGCTCTCGACCACCGCCACGCAGGACGGCGACCACTGGGTGATCAACGGCAGCAAGCAGTGGATCACCAACGGCCAGTCGGCGGCCATCTTCGTCGTCTGGGCCCAGACCGATCCGAGCCTTGGGCGCGCCGGCGTCCGCGGCTTCCTCGTCGAGCGAGGCACCCCCGGGCTCATCCCCGGCAAGAAGGAGCACAAGATCGGCATCCGCGCCTCCGAGACCGCGGCCGTCCACTTCGAGGAGTGCAGGGTCCACAAGGACATGCTGCTCGGCGTCGCCCGCCCCAAGACCGGCGGCCTCGGCGACACCAAGAAGATGCTCGACAGCACCCGGCCCGCGGTCGGCGCCGGCGCCGTCGGCATCGCGCGTGCCGCCTACGAGTACACGCTCGACTTCGTGCAGCGGGAGACGCTGCGCGGCCGACGGCTGTGCGAGCACCAGCACATCGCCTTCGCCATGGCGGAGATGGCCATGGAGATCGAGGCCTCGCGCCTGCTCGTGCACAAGGCTGCGTGGATGAGCGACAACCGGATCGAGAATGTCATGCAGGCCTCGATCGCCAAGGCCCACGCCGCCAACACCTCGCGCACCGTCACGATGCGCTGCCTTGAGATCCTGGGCGATGCCGCCACCGAGCCAGGCAACCTGGTCGAGAAGTGCTACCGGGATGCGAAGATCTACGATATCTTCGAGGGCACCGGGCAGATCCAGCGACGCATCATCGCCAAGCACCTGACCGGCGTGAACGCCGTCTGACCCCCGGAGCCGACCCGATGCCGACCCGCGTTCGCCGCAGCCTGTCGCCGATGGCCGCGTTCGCGGTGTGGCCGCTGCTCGCAGCGGTCGCCTGCTCGGCAGACGGCGACGATGGCTCCGGCGGCCGGCCCGCCAGCCTGACCGGGGCGGTAGACTCCGGACGCGACCAGGCTGCCGAGGACATCCGCAGCGACGCGGCGACCGAGGACTCGGGATTCGACGACACCGGAAGCGACGCGGCGACCGAGGACTCGGGATTCGACGACACCGGAAGCGACGCGGCGGCAGAGGACACAGGCCCCGAAGACGCCGGAAGCGACACGGCGGCAGAAGACACTGGCTCCGATGACGCCGGTAGCGACACGGCGGCAGAGGACACAGGCCCCGAAGACGCCGGTAGCGACGCGGTGGCGGAGGACACAGGCGGCGAGGACACGGCAGGCGACCCCGGGCTCCCGGTGCGCGATGGCCGGCACCGGGTGCTCTTCGTCGGCAACAGCTACACCTACGGCAACTCGCTAGAGGCGCTCTACCAGCAGCTCGTGGCGGCGTCGGTGGTCGATGTCGAGGCGAGTACGTTCAGGGTCGCGTACGGCGGCTACCGCTTCGTGCAGCACGCGGCCGATGCCGCGTCCCCCGGGAGCCTGCTCGCCGAGAAGCTCGGCGACGCCTCGACCTCGCAGTGGGAGGTGGTCGTGCTGCAGGAGCAGAGCCAGATTCCGGGCTTCCCCGCGGGTCAGCCCGATCTCGAGTCGTCGGTGCGCGCCGCGGTCGAGCTTGCGGGGCGTTCGGTCGACCACGGAGGCGTCCCGGTGTTGCTGGCGACCTGGGGTGCGCGTGAGGGAGACTCCACGAATCCCGGCCTCTACCCCGACTTCGCGACGATGACGTCGAGGCTCGAGGCCGGCTACCAGCGCATGGGCAGCGAGGCGGGCGCCGTGGGGATCACCGCGCTGGTGGCGCCGGCCGGGCGTGGCTGGGATGCCGTCCGGCGGTCGGTGCTCGCCTCTGGCGGTGACCCGATGGCCGCCGGCAGCCTGTTCTACCGCATGTTCGACGGCGACGGTCGCCACCCGGCGATCGCGGGCAGCTACGCGGCTGCGGTGGCGGTCTTCTGCACGGTCTGGCCCCCTGGCCTCGAGCCCTCGACGATGTGGCTCCCGGGCGGCATCACCGCGACCGATGCCGCGACGCTGCGGCAGGCCGCCTGCGACGAGGCGCGTCGGACCCGATGAGGCCGACGCCTTGCACCACGCAGGGCTACGGCTAGGGTCAAGCTGGTCGCCGGTGGTGGCGCCGCTCGATGTCCGTGATCCCATGCGCTCGCACAGCGACCCACACTGGCTCCCCCTGCTCGCCCTGTCGATGGCATTGACGGGGTCATCGGCCGCCTGCAGCGAAGACGACGAGATCCCCGGGCAGGAGCGCGACACCAGCACCGTCGACACCGGGCGCGACACCGGGCGCGACACGCTCGATGACGACGACGGCGACGACAGCGACGCGGCCGACTCCTCGCTCCCCGACACCGAAGACGACAGCGACGATGGCGCCGACGCCGGCGATGACGGCGACCTGGCCGACTCCTCGCTCCCCGACACGGGCACCGGCGACACCCCTGCTGACACGGTCGACGCCTCCGACACCACGGACACGCGGCCTGACACCTCTGCGCCGGCGTGGACGCCGGTCGATACGGTCGTGGCGACCGACGCCGTGCTCAAGTCCTTCTCATGTCGCGACCGGGACCCATCGAGCACGGTCTACCTGACCGAGGTGCAGATCAACCCGAACAACTCCGAGGGGCGGGGCACCTCAACGGAGTGGTTCGAGGTGATCAACATGGGCTCGTCGCAGGTGCAGCTCAACGGGGTCGAGATCGCCGACCGAGGCAACGACTCCTTCACGATCGGGGCAGCCGGCGCCGATCCCTCGGGCGGCGAGCCAGCCTGCGCAGAGCTGCCGCCGGTCGGGGCCTTCTTCGAGGATGCGCGCGACAGCACGATCGGGACCGGCGAGTTCTTCACCTTCTACCAGAAGGTGCAGACCGACGCCGCCTGCGAGTCCGACCCGTCATGCAAGCCCTACCAGGGGCTCCACTACTACGTCTTCGACCGCTGCTACATGGCGATCGGCAACTCGGGCGACGAGATCTACCTGTACGACAGCCGCGGACGGGTGCTCGACTGCATCGAGTATGGCGGCGGTGACGACGTCGAGGGCTTCTCGTACCAGCGGATCTACGCCGACGGCGCCTGGTCGGACCAGTGGTGCCTGACACCGGAGGTCGAGTCGATGCGCTACAACGACAACGGGGTTGCCGCACCGGGACCAGCGGGCGACCACGGCACGCCGGCCCAGCCCCCGCGCTGCAGATGACGCTGGCCCAGCCCGACGCGCGCTCGCACTGGCGGCTCGACGCGGCCTGGACCTTTCTCAACCACGGCTCGTTCGGGGCGTGTCCGGCCGTTGTGCTCGACCGGCAGCAGGAGCTGCGGCGCGAGCTGGAGAGCCAGCCGCTCGCCTTCTTGTGGCGTGGGCTTGAGCCTCGCCTCGAAGCCGCCCAGGCGGCGCTCGCTGCGTTCGTGGGTGCCGAGCCCGAGGACCTCGTCTTTGTGCCCAACGCCTCGACCGGCGTGGCGACGGTGCTTGCGTCGTTCGACGTCGGCCCGGGCGACGAGCTGTTGACGACCACCCACGTCTACAACGCCTGCTCGAACATGCTGGCCGAGGTGGCGCACCGCCGCGGCGCCCGGGTGGTGCGGGCCGACTTCGGGCTCAGCGTCCGGGGGCCCGACGAGGTCGTCGAGGCGGTGCTCGCGGCGGTCACGCCCCGGACGCGCCTGGCGCTGATCGATCACGTCACGAGTCCCACGGCGCTTGTGCTCCCGGTGGCGAAGCTGACCGCGGCGCTCGAGGCACGCGGCGTGGCGGTCCTGGTCGACGGCGCCCACGCACCCGGCTCGGTGCCGCTCGACGTCGGCACGATCGGCGCCTCGTGGTACACCGGCAACTGCCACAAGTGGCTGTGCGCCCCCAAGGGCTCGGCCTTCTTGTGGGCGCGGCGCGACCGGCAGGCGACGCTCCGACCGCTGGTGGTCAGCCACGGCGCGAACTCGACGCGTACCGACCGCTCGCGCTTCTTGCTGGAGTTCGGCTGGACCGGCACCTGCGACCCGACCCCGTGGCTCTGCATCCCCGAGGCGCTGTCGTTCATGGCGGGGCTGCACCCGGGCGGGATCGAGGGGCAGATGGAGGCCAACCGCGCGATGGTCCTCGCCGGTCGTGACGTGGTCCTCGGGCGGCTCGGCCTCGACCGGCCGGCCCCGGACTCGATGCTGGCGTCGATGGCGTCGATCCCGCTTAGCGATTCGACCGGCGTGCTGCCGGGTCCACTGGCGTTGGATGCGACGCAGGGCGCGCTGCTGGAGCGCCGCATCGAGGTCCCATTCATTGCCTGGCCGGCCCCGCCGAGCCGCCTCGTGCGCCTCTCAGCGCAGGCGTACAACCGGATCGAGGACTACGAGCGGCTCGCCGATGCGCTCGCGGAGCTGCTGTAGCGCCGCTCAGACTGCGGAGAGCCGCCGCTCGACCCGCTCGATGACGGTGCGGATGGGGTCCCCGACCGACAGCGCGGACTCGATGCCTTGGCAGGCAGAGAGGACGGTGGTGTGGTCGCGGTCGCCGAAGAAGCGCCCGAGCTCGGGGTAGCTGGCGTCGGTGTGCTTGCGGGCGAGGTACATGGCGACCTTGCGCGGGTTGGCGATCGCGGCGATGCGCTTTCGGCCCTTGAGGTCGCGGGGGGTGACGCCCATTTCTTCGCAGACGAGCTTGACGACGAGGTCGATGGTCGGCCGGGCGTTCTGCTCGCGGGTGACGCGCTGCAGCTGCTCGCGCGCGAGGTCGAGCGTGACGGGCACCTGGTGGATGCGCGCGTAGGTACCGATGCGGTGGAGCGCGCCATGCAGCTCGCGCACGTTGGACCGGACGACGTCGGCGACGTAGCGCGTGACCTCGCGAG
>JBILLP010000145.1:0-7623 GCA_044376025.1 Bradymonadia bacterium | reverse complement strand
TCGTGGCGCTCGGGATTGCCCGGGGTGGCCGCGAGCCCGTCGTGCTGGTCTGCACCAGCGGCAGCGCGGTGGCGAACTGGCTGCCGGCGGTCACCGAGGCAGACGCCTCGCACGTGCCGCTGATCCTCGCCTCTGCCGACCGTCCGCCCGAGCTGCGCGACCGCGGCGCGGGCCAGACGATGCCGCAGGCGGGCATCCTTGCCCCGTTCGTACGCTGGTCGTTCGACGCCGACACGCCCGACGCCTCGACCCCGGGGCTCGCCGCCGGCTTCGAGGAGCTCGGCTGGCGCTCCGCCTGGGAGGCCCGCGCGGGCATCCCCGGGCCGGTCCACCTGAACCTGCCCTTTCGGGACCCGCTCTACCCCGACACCGCCGCCGCGCTCGACGCCCTCGCCGGCATCGCACCCTGTGCCGACCGGCCCCACGCCCCCGCCCTGCTGCCGCGCCCGCGCACCCGCCTGTCGAGGCGCCTCATCGACCGGATCGGCTCCGCGCGGAGGCCCGCGCTGGTCGTGGGACCTGCCGACCTGCCGCGCGCAACGGCTCGCGCGATCCTCGAGCTCTCGGACCGCTGGGTCGCCCCGATCCTGGCCGATGGCGCCTCGGGGCTGCGCTGGGCGAGCGAGGAGAGCCCCGTGCTCGACGCGTCAGAGGCCGTGCTGCGCTCGGGGCTCTGGGACACCGAGGAGCCCGACGTGGTGCTCCGCGTTGGCCCCGAGCCGACCAGCAAGGCGCTGCGGGCCTGGATGTCGCACCCCGGCGCCCTTCACCTCTGGCTGCACGACGGCGCCTGGACCCACGGACCTGGCTGCCCGGGCGTTCCGCTCACCGGCGATGCGCGGTCGCTGCTGCGTCGGCTCAGGGCGCGCGGCGACGATGAGGCGACCTTCTTCGGCGCCGACGGCGAGCGCCGGGCGCTGCTCCGCATCGAGCGCGCGGCCCGCTTCAACCGCATGTTCAGACAAAACCTCGTGGCGCGCCACGCGATCGAGCAGGGCCCGGTGCCGCCAGAGGCCGCTGCGATGCGGGCGGTGCTCGCGGCTTGCCGCGACATCGACCAGGTGCACGTCGCGAGCAGCATGCCCATTCGCGACCTCGACAGCTTCGCGACGCTGCCGGTTGCCCCGCGCCTGTCGACGAACCGAGGCGTCAACGGCATCGACGGCACGATCGCCACGGCGGCCGGCCACGCGCTGCGGCTTCGACCGGGCGGCCGCATGCACTGCGTCCTCGGCGATGTCGCGGCGCTGCACGACGCCGGCTCGCTCGTGACGCTGCCTCGGCTTGGCTTGCCGATGACGATCGTGGTGATCAACAACGACGGCGGCCGCATCTTCGGCTTCTTGCCGGCGGGGCGCATGGGCGATGCCTACGAGCCCTTCTTCGGCACGCCGCACGGACGGTCGTTCGCGGGCCTCGCGGCGACCCACGGCCTCGACTACCGGCTGGTCACCGACGCCGGCGAGCTGGCGGCGCCCTGCGTCGAGGCGCGCGAGTCGGGTCGCTCGCTGCTGCTCGAGTACCGGGTCGACGGCGACGCGAACCGGGCGGCCTACGCGTCGTTCTGGGAGCGGGTCGCGGCGGCGCTCGAGGCGGCGGAGCGGTCACCGCGGGTCGCGGGTGACGCAGAGCTGGAGTTCGGGGCGTCGGGCGGCAGGCGCGCCGTCGCCGACATGGGGGTGGGGCTGGCGGCGACCGTCGGCGCGCCGTCGGGGCGGTCGCCGGCCCGGGTGGTCTGCCTGCACGGCTTCACGGGCACCGGCGACGACTTCGAGCCGATGCGGGCCGCGAGCAGGGGCATCCTGCAGTCGGCGGCCTGGTGCGCCTGGGACCTCCCTGGGCACGGCGACTCGTCGTCGGCCGATCCGCCCGATGCGTCGGGCGCCTGGGTGGCCGAGGGCTTTGGGCTGGTGCCGCAGGGGCCGCGGGTGCTGATCGGCTACTCGATGGGCGCCCGGATCGCCCTCGACGCGGTGGTTCGCGGCGGGGTCGCGTGCGAGGCGCTCGTGTTGATCGGGGGTGCGCCGGCGCTGGCGTCGGGCCCGGGCGTCGACCCACGCGTCGAGGCGGGGGAGTCGCGCGAGGCGCGGGCGGCGGCCGATGCGGCGCTGGCCGAGCGGGCGCTGGCGTTGGGTGCGCCGGGTTTTGCGGCCTGGTGGGCGACGCAGCCGATCATCGCGACGCAGCAGCGGGCGCCGCGCTGGGTGAGGGCTCGGCTCGCGACACGCGGGGCGGCGGGCAGCGCGCCGGGATGGGCCCGCGCGCTCGGCTGGTTCGGCACGGGGACCATGCCCGACGTGTGGGCGGCGCTCGGCCGGATCACCTGCCCGGTGCTGCTGGTGACAGGCTCCGAGGACCGCCGGTACGGCGAGCTTGCCGAGGCGATCGTGCGGCGTGTACCGGGCGCCACGCACGGGGTTGTCGAGGGTGCCGGTCACGCCCCGCACCTCGAGCGACCGGCAGAGACCGCCGCACTCATCGACACCCTGCTTGCATCCACCTTGTCGGCAGAGTCCCCCGCACCGAGGCAGAAGAGCCCATGAACATCGAATGGCAGCAGGCGACCGTCGCCTCAGGAAGTTTCTCTGACGTCCTGTACCACAAGGCCGAGGGAATCGCGAAAATCACAATCAATCGCCCTGAGGTCCGAAACGCGTTTCGACCGCGGACGGTGTTCGAGCTCTCCGCCGCCTTCGCCGACGCCGCAGAGGATCCCGCCGTCGGCGTGGTCATCCTCACCGGGGCTGGTGACATGGCGTTCTGCTCGGGAGGCGACCAGCGTGTCCGGGGCCACGCCGGCTATGTCGGCGACGACGGTGTCGCGCGCCTCAACGTGCTCCCGCTGCAGCGGTTCATCCGCTCGATGCCCAAGCCAGTCGTCGCGATGGTGAACGGGTATGCGATCGGCGGTGGCCATGTGCTCCACGTGATCTGCGACCTCTCGATCGCGTCGGAGAACGCCATCTTCGGGCAGACCGGGCCGCGCGTCGGCTCGTTCGATGGCGGATTTGGCGCGAGCTACCTCGCCCGCATCGTCGGCCAGAAGAAGGCGCGAGAAATCTGGTACCTCTGCCGGCAGTACAGCGCTGCGGAGGCGCTCGACATGGGGCTGGTGAACAAGGTCGTGCCGCTCGCGCAGCTCGAGCAGGAGACGGTGCAGTGGTGCCGCGAGATGCTCTCGCTCAGCCCCATTGCGCTGCGCTGCCTCAAGGCGTCGTTCAACGCCGAGCTCGACGGGCAGGCGGGGATCCAGGAGCTCGCGGGCAACGCGACGCTGCTGTTCTACATGACCGACGAGGGCAAGGAGGGCAAGAACGCGTTCGTCGAGCGTCGAAAGCCCGATTTCTCGAAATTCCCGCGGCTGCCGTAGCCACCCATGCCGACCCTCTCGGACTGGTGGATGGCGGCGCGGCCGCGGACGCTCGCCGCAGCGGTCGCGCCGGTGCTCGTCGGTACCGCGGTCGCCTATGCCCACGGCCGGGCTTCGCTGCTCCCTGCCGCGGCCGCTGCAGCCGGCGCGATGTTGATCCAGATCGGGACCAACCTCGCCAATGATTATTTTGATTTCATCAAGGGCGCCGACACCGCCGACCGGGTCGGGCCGCGCCGCGTCACCGCGTCGGGCATCATCGCGCCCCGCGACGTGCGCAACGCCACCATCGCCGTGTTTGGCGCCGCCGCGCTGGTCGGCGTCTACCTCGTCGGTGTCGGCGGCATGCCGATTGTGTGGATCGGCCTCGCCTCGATCGCCAGCGGCATCGCCTACACCGGCGGACCCTTTCCGCTTGGCTACAACGGGCTGGGCGACCTGTTTGTCTACCTCTTCTTCGGCCACGTCGCGGTCGCAGGCACCTGCTGGGTCCAGGCGCGTGAGCTCCCGCCCGAGGTCTGGGTTGCCGGCCACGTGGTCGGTGCTCTCTCGACCGCCATCATCGTGGTCAACAACCTGCGCGACCGCCACACAGACGCCCGGGCCGGCAAGCGCACCCTCGCCGTGCGGCTAGGCGAACGCACCACCCGCGCCGAGTACCTGGCGCTGCTCGCCGCCGGCCTCGGCGGCATCGCCGCCACCGCGCTTGTGACCCGTGACGCCGCCCCGCTGCTCGGGCTTGCCGCAATCCCGCTGGCGGTGGCGACCGCGCGACGCTTCATGCAGCGCGACGGCGCCGAGCTGAACCCCTCGCTTGGCGAGACGGCGAGGCTGCTCGCGGTGACCTCTGCGCTCTACGCCGCGGGCCTCGCGTTGTCGCGCCATGTCTGACGGCGCAGCCGAGGTCGTCCGGGCGCTGTCCGCCGGAGGGCTCCGGCATGCGATGGTGCCGCTCGAGCTGACGCTGCCCACACCGCTGCTGACCGCCTTCGGGCGGCTGACGGGTCGTCGCGGCTGGGCGATCACGCTGACAGGGCCCGGCGGCAGCGCGGGCGTCGCGGAGTGCCTTCCGCTGCCGGAGTGGGGCACCGAGGGCCATGACGAAGCGCACGCGGCGCTCCGAGGCTGGTGCCTCGAACACCGGGCTCCCGGCCCCGCGACGCCGGCGGCGAGGGCTGCCGTGGCAACCGCCACCGAGCTCCTGGCCTGCGTCCTGCTCGGTCAGCCGCTCTGGCGCTGGCTTCGCGGCACCCCCGGGGGCCCGCCCAGGGTCGCGAGCCACCGGCTCGTCGCGGGTGAGACGCCCGACGCCGTCGCCGCGCGGGCCGTGGAGGCGCTCGCGGAGGGCTACCGTGTCGTCAAGCTCAAGGCTTCAGCCGACATCGCGGTGGTCCGGGGCTGCGTCGAGGCGATCCGCGGCGTGGCGCCGACGGCCGGCATCAGGCTCGACGCCAACGGGAGCTGGAGCGAGTCGCTCGCCCTCGAGCAGGTCGGGTGGCTGCGCCGCCACGGCGTCACGCTCGTGGAGCAGCCGGTGCCGGCCCTCGACCTCGACGCGCTCACGAGGCTCTCGCACGCGGAGCCCGACCTCTTCGCCGCCGACGAGGCGCTGCTCGTCGCCGAGGCGCCGGAGCGGCTCCTCCGCATGGCGCCCGGTTCGACCTGGGTGCTCAAGCCCGCCGTGATGGGCGGCCCGCGCGCGACCTGCAACCTGGCGCTCCGGGCAGCGGAGCAGGGCATCGCGTCGCTCGTCACCACCTTTGTCGACGGCGCGGTCGGGCGTGCGACCGCCGCGCACGTCGCCGCGGCGGTCCCCGGGGGCGAGCAGGCCACCCACGGGCTCGCGACCGGCCGGCTGGTCGCCGCCGATGCGCCCGGGTGGCCCGACCTCGCCTCGCGGCTGCTCGGCGAGACGCCCGGGCTGGGCGAGGGCCTCGACACCAGGCCGGGGCCGGCGTGAGCGCGCGGGCGTGGCTGATCGACCGGGTGGCGGCGCTCTGCCACGAGCCGGCGGTGCGCTTCGAGCCCACGGGCGAGCTGGCGACGTGGGGAGAGCTGCGTGACGAGGGTTCGGCGCTGCTCGGTGCTGCCGGCGTCGCGGCCCCGGGCTGCAGGGTCGGATGGTTCGGCCACGCGCCCCGCACGGCCTGTGCGGCGCTGCTCGGTGCGCTCGTGCGCGACGCGACGCTCGTCTCGCTGCATCCGCGCCTGGCGCGCCCCGAGCTCGAGGCGCAGCTTCGCGACGCGCAGCTCGACGCGCTGCTCACCGACGCCCCTGCGCTCGACCCCGCTGCCGCGGCCCCGTGCCGCGTGCTGGTGACCGGCGCGGGCGCACCACCCGGCACCGCCGCGCCGATGCTGGCGCCGCTGGCCGACAGCAGCGTGCCGCTGCTGCAGCTCTACACCTCGGGGACAACCGGCGCTGCCCGGGGCGCGCTGCTCGGCGCCGACGCGCTGCTGGCATCGGCCCGCGCCTCGACCGCGCGGCTCGACACCGGCCCCGGCGACACCTGGCTTGCCTGCATGCCGCTCGCGCACATCGGCGGCATCTCGATCCTGCTGCGCGCGCTGGTCGACGGCGCACGGGTTGTCTCGCTGCCCGGGTTCGACGCGGCGTCGACGTGGCAGTGGCTTCAGGCGGGCGGGATCACGCGGGTCTCACTCGTGCCGACGATGCTCCTCCGGGTGCTCGGGCAGGCTGGTGGCGCGGCGCCTCCGCCGACGCTCCGGAGCGTCCTGGTCGGGGGGGCCGCGCTCGATGCGGCGCTGCACCTGCGCGCACTCGACGCGGGCTGGCCGGTCGTGACCACCTACGGGCTCACCGAGGCCTGCTCGCAGGTCGTGACCTCGCCCGGTGTCGCACCGCGGTCCCGCGTCGGCTGGGCGGGCAGGCCGCTCGACGGCATCGAGGTGCGCATCGCGTCGCCCGACGCGGGGGGTGTGGGCGAGGTGTGTGTGCGTGGCGCTGTGTTGATGCAGGGGTACTGGCAGCGCCCGGCCGCGACCGCCGCGGCGCTGCATGACGGCTGGCTGCTGACCGGCGACCTCGGGCAGCTCGACGCAGAGGGCTGGCTCCGGCTGGTGGCACGGCGCAGCGACCTGATCGTGACCGGCGGCGAGAATGTCCGCCCGGCAGAGGTCGAGGCCGTGCTCGAGGCCTGTCCGGGGGTGCTCGAGGCCGCGGTGGTCGGGCTCCCCGACCCGGTGTGGGGCTCGTGTGTGGCGGCGGCGGTGGTCTGGCAGCCCGGGGTCGACCCCACCTGGGAGGAGCTCGAGCGCTGGTGCCGCGCCCGGCTCGCAGGATTCAAGCTGCCGCGCCGATGGCTGGCGGTCGAGGCGCTGCCGCGCACCGCGACCGGCAAGGTGGTCCGCAACGGGGTCGTCGAGGCGTTCGCGCGGTCAGGCGTCGGCGGCGGTCGCGGTGCGCGCGGAGACGGTCCCGACGTAGAGCACGGCGATGCCCATCGTCAGCCGCTCAAACCGGGCGGCTGAGAAGGCGCCCGAGCGCTCCATCAGCTCGACGAAGCGCTCCTCTGCGGCAAAGGCGGCGCTGGTGCGCGGCAGGTACTCGTAGGCGTCGCGGCTGCCCGAGAGCAGCCCGCCGACAAACGGGATCACCGTGTTGCTGTAGAAGCGGTAGAGGGCTCCGAAGGGTCCGGTCGGCTGGCCGAACTCGAGCACCACGACCCTGCCTCCGGGCCTGACCACCCTGCCCATCTCTGCGAGGCAGCGAACGGGGTCGTCGACATTCCGGATGCCGAACGAGATCGAGGCGACGTCGAACGAGCCGTCGGGGTAGGGCAGGTCCATGGCGTCGGCGACCTCGAAGGTGACGTCGAGGCCCCGCTCCCGCGCCTTGGCGGGTGCCGGTACGAGCATCTCTGCGCAGAAATCGGTGCCCACCACCGTGCCCGTGGGCCCGACCGCCCGCTTGAAGGCGAGCGCGAGGTCGCCGGTCCCGGTCGCGCAGTCGAGCACACGCTGGCCGGCGGCGGCCCGAGACGCCCGCACCGTGGCCGCGCGCCACAGGTGGTGGATGCCGAACGACAGGACCGAGTTCACCCGGTCGTAGCTCGGCGCGATCGTCGCGAACATCGTGCGGACCTGCTCGCTCATGCGGGGCCTCCGGTTGTGCCCTTGCGGAGCCGGGCGTCGATCGAGAGCCGGCCGGCGCCGTGGACCACGAAGAACAGCGCGATCATTCCGTAGGTCAGCGCAAACTCCTTCTTCTTCCACGGGTCGCCCTCGTGGGC
>JBILLP010000004.1:0-23388 GCA_044376025.1 Bradymonadia bacterium | reverse complement strand
CCGGTCACCACGTCGAGGGGCGCCCCGATGACGCGAGACAGCTCGGCGGCGGCCTCCGCGCCGTTGCGGGCACGCCTGAAGGGCGCGGTCCCGGTCGCGACGACATGGTCAACCATGTACGACGATGCGGTCTCCGCCATCTCTGACAGCTTCTCAGCGGTGCGCTCGAGGCCTTCGCGAAAGAGCAGGCCGTGCTGGTCGAGGCCCTGCGAGACGCGGGTGATCTCAGCCTCGTCGGTGACCACCCGCCAGCCCTCGGGACCGCGCTCGACGACGAGCATGATCACGGTGTTGGAGCCGACGTCGAACGAGGCGACGCGGGTCCCGACCGGAGCGGTCGAGGCGGCGAGCAGTCCGCTCACGGGCGCACCACGAACTCCGCGCGGCGGTTGGCCGAGTCGCTCGACTCGCTCGCGGGCATCTCCTCGCCGTAGCTGAGCACCGAGACGCGGGAGGCGTCGACGCCGAGCCGCGACAGGTACTCGCGCACGGCGCGGGCGCGGCGCTCGCCGAGGGCGAGGTTGTACTCGGTCGAGCCGGCCTCGTCGCAGTGGCCCTCGATCCGGATCCGGACGGCGGGGTTGGCACGGAGCCAGGCGGCGTGTCCGTCGAGGATGCGCGCGGCCTCGCCCTCGATCGCGTTGGAGTCGAAGCCGAAGAAGATCGCACGCCACTCGTGGGGCCCCGTGACCTCGGGCGAGGGAGGCTGCTGTCGCGTCTGCTGGGTCTGCTCGACCTGTCGCTCGAGCTCGCTGGTCTGGTGGCAGCGGGCGGCGTTGGCGAGCGCGGCCGCCTTCGCGGCCGCGACCTGCTCGCGCGCGGCGGCGGCATAGCGCTCCGCCTCTTCGAACTGCTGTCGGTCGTAGGCCTCCTGGGCCTGGGCGATCAGCGTCATCGCGGCGCGGTACTCGGTCTCTGCACACTTCTCGACGTCGGCGTCGAGGTCGAGCGCCGCCCTGATCTCGTCGAGGAACCCCTTGGGCGGCGGCTTGGGGCAGCCTGACAGGGCGACAGCCGCGAGCAGGGCGAATGCCGGCCTGCAGAGGCGTCGGGGCGTGGCGAACGGTTGCGACATCGGGTCACCTCTCATCGCTGCCACGCGGGCTGCTCATAGCCGCTGCCGGCGGCCGGGATCTCGACCTGCGGAAAGCCCGACGCCGGCATGATGTAGAGCTTTCGCCGACCTCCACGGTTCGACGAGAAGACGAGGTAGTTGCCGTCGGGCGACCAGCTCGGCTCCTCGTTGTCGCCCTGGTCCTGCGTGAGCCGCTCGACAAAGCCGGTGCCCGGCTCGACCGTGAAGATGTCCTGCCGGGTCCCATCGCGGCCGGTGAAGGCGATCAGGTCGCCGCGGGGCGACCAGTCAGGCGTGGTGTTGTAGCTGCCGCGAAAGGTGACCCTGCGCTGGTTCGAGCAGTCGGCGTTCATCACGAAGATCTGCGGTCCTCCGCTGCGGTCCGACACGAACGCGATCTGCGAGCCATCGGGCGACCAGCTCGCCGAGACGTCCTCGGCGGAGTTCTCGGTGCAGCGCCTCAGGATGCCGCCAGACGGGTTGATGATGTAGATTTCGGCGTTTCCGTCCCGCGTGAGGGTGACGGCGATTTCGCCTCCGCCAGGCCGCATGGCACCACCCGAGTTGAGCCCGGGCTGCGACGAGATGACGTTGCCGCCGCTGCCGGAGACGAGGTCGGGGTTCCCGTTCGCGAACGAGGTGTACATGACCGCTCCACCGGGCCCCCAGGCGGGCAGGATGTTGACCGAGCGGTTGTTCGTCACGGGCGAGACGCCGGTGCCGTCCATGTTCATCACATAGACCTGCTTGGCGCCCCGGGTCCGGCCCACGTAGGCGATCCGGCTGCCGAAAATCCCCTCGTTGCCGGTGAAGTACTTCATCAGCAGGTTGATGAAGCGGTAGACCTCGGCAGAGACCTCATCGAGACCGACGGTCCGCGGCTCGTAGCCGATGTTGACCTCCTGCTGGGTGCCAACATCGAAGAGCTTGAGCTCGACGCGCACCTGGTTCGTCGCCACCCTGAACGCCGCCTTGACGACGTACTGCGCGCCGACGTTGAACCAGTTCTGAAAATTCGTGTTTGCGGCCGTGATGCCCTCGCGCGAGGTATCGAAGAAGTAGCGGTCGGGGGTCAGCACATTGAAATACCCCGCGATGCCCAGGCAGTTGCGGATCGTCGCCACGATCGAGGTCTCATATCCGCGGGGGTCCGAGTCACCGAGGTTGTAGGTATTCGGGACGGCGATCTTGGTGAGCGCGTCGAGGTTCCCGGGCCTGACGGTCACCTCGCTCAACGGCTGCGGACCCTGCACCTGCGCGTTCGCAACGCCCGGAGTGACCAGCAGCGACGCGGCGATCAGCCATGCTGCCACGAGGGTTTCGATCAACCTGCTGAGTCCGTTCATTGGCACTTCACGTTCGCGATGAATCCCCGGCGCTCGATATCCTCGCGCAGCGCCTCGTCGGTGATCGACCCGAGGTCGAGTCGGCGCTGGCCCAGCATGAACGCGTTGCACATCGTCCGAACGGACGAGTCGAAGAGCGGATTCCCGGTCGGCGCATCGAGGTCGCACTGCGAGATCCGCCCCTGCACCGTCACCCGGAGCTTGACCCGGGCGGCGAGCCGCGCGCACTCCGTGTCAGAGGTATTGGCCGGCTTGCGCAGCACCCGCTGGAGTTGTGCCACGATGCGCGAGAACTGGTTGCGCTGCGCCTCGGCCGACAGGCTGGTGCCGCCCTGCACACCGTCGCGGCTGCCCATCACGGGCAGGTTGTTGGTCGGTCGGCTCGGGTCGGTCGGGCCGCGGAAGGTCGTGGGCGGGGCGTCTCGCGGCGTCGGCTTTGGCTGCTGCTCGAGCCGCTCCTCCCGTCGGGGCTTCGGGGCTTCGTCGGGCTTGGGCTCGAGTTCCACCGTCTCCTCGTCGGGAGGTGCCTGCGCCTGCTTGGGGTCCGAGGCCGGAGGCGCCTCCTCGGTCGGCTCCGCAGGCTCGGGGTTGGCGATCCACGGGAGCTGGCCATCCTCGGGCATCACCTCGCCCCACTTGAGCAGCTCGACGTCGATGACCGGCGCCTTGAAGCTGCGTGCCTCCTCGGGCTCGGGAACAGACATCACCAGCGCCGCGACAAGCAGCGCGGCATGCACGACCAGCGTCGCCATGACCCCGAACGCAAACTCGAGGTTCGCGTCCCCGCGCGAGGCGGGCGAGGGGTCGGCAAGCTGCTCGGTCTGGCTCATGGTTTGCCCGGCTGCGGCGCGGGCGGGGCGTCGTCGGCGCCATAGCCCGGGTTGGTGACCATCCCGAAGTTGGTAACGCCGGCTTTGCGGATCCGGTTCATCACCCCAACCACAAATCCATACCGGATGTCGGCGTCGGCCAGCAGGTAGAGCGTCTTGTCCTCCTGCAGCTTCGGGTTCTGCCCGAGCTTCAGCTCGACCTCGTCAAAGCAGCGCTCGTAGGTCGCCGGTCCCGGGTTGGAGAGCGCCGCCGAGCAGTCGGTGATCTTCTCGTCGCCGACGAAAACCTCGAGCCTCGGGCTGATCGACATGATCAGCTTCTTGCTGTCGGCGGCCATCGGCGTCGGGTTGTTGGTGGTCTTCGGCAGGTTGATCTCGACGACCTTGAGCTGGTTCTGCTGGTTCATCAGCGGCGTCGAGATCATGAAGATGACGAGCAGCACCAGCATGACGTCGACCAGCGGCGTCACGTTGATCTCTGCGATGGCGCGGCGGCGGCCACCGCCGCCCACGTTCATGCCCATGGCGTCACCTCGAACCGGGTTCCGTCTGCGCCGCAGACGTTCACTTGAAGAAGTGGCGCTTGACGATGTTGAGGAAGTCGTTGGTGAAGTTGTCCATCTCCACCGACAACGCCTGGATGCTCGCGTTGAAGAAGTTGTACGCCACGACGGCCGGGATCGCCGCCGCAAGGCCAATCGCCGTCGCGATCAGCGCCTCGGCGATCGGACCCGCCACCACGCTGATGCCGAGCTGCGTCGGATCGGTGTGCTTCGACAGGTTCACGAAGGCGACCATGATGCCCCACACCGTGCCGAACAGTCCGACGAAGGGTGCGGTCGAGCCCACGGTCGCCAGGAAGGGGATCAGCCGCTCGAGGTAGGCGATCTCTGACGCCGTCGCGCGGCGCAGCGCCCGCTCGACATTCTCGATCGCGCCGAGCTGCATGCCCATGGTCGCGTCGCCCTCCTGCTGGCCACGGAGCTTTCGAAGCTCGACGTAGCCGGCCTGGAAGACCTGGCTCACCGGGGAGTGCGGCAGCGCCTCTGCCTGCGAGAAGATGTTGTCGAGCCGCTTCGACTGCCAGAAGGCCTCCTGGAAGGTCCGTGTCTGGGCGGCCGACCGGCGGAGCTGCAGCCACTTGTACCCGATGACGAACCAGCTCGCGACCGACGACAGCACCAGGAGCACCAGCACCAGGAGCACGACACCCGACGCGTTCGACAGCAGCATCGTGATGCTGAGCGGCTCCGGGGCAGCTGGCGCCGCCTGGGCGAGGGTTACGATCACAGGGGGGTTCATCCGCGACTCCTCGGTACCGGCAGGTTCGTCTAGGCAAGGTACCAAGCCCCGCAGGGGGTCGCAACTAGCGCGCGACCGCCGCCTCGCTGGCGTCGACCCCGTCGAACGCCTCGACGAACCACCTGACGCCCAGCCAGGCGCGCACCCACGCCCCCTGCTCAAGCACCACGTCGATGCCGACCCGCTCCCGCGGCACGATCGAGAGCCGCCCTCGAACCACCCCGCCGGCATCAAGCGCCCCGACCAGCAGGTCATCCCGCTGCTCGTAGCCAATCCCGAGGTTGACGCCACGGTTCACGTTCATCGACAGCTCCGTGCCCACCGGGAACCGGATCAGCCGGTCACCCGAGAACAGCGAGAACCCCTCGTCGGGCGCAAACCGCAGCCCATCGACCCGAACGGCCGCGCTGTTGCGCCACAGCATGCCCGTCAGGTGCGGCCACACCGCGCCGAGGTCGAGCGCGAGCGCCAGCGTCGGCTCGACGGTCGTCCGGCCCGTTCCGCGGCTCGTCAGCCGCTCGTCGAAGGCAAAGGCTCCAAGCTCGAGCGCTGTCAGCCCATCGTGCCCCATCGGGAGCCGCCCGCCGGCGTATCCGCCGAGCCGGCGGTACTCTGCCGTCGAGTCGACCTGCGCCTCGAGACCGAACGTCGCGTGGCGCAGGTGCACCGGCACCGAGAGCACGCCGATGTTCGTGATGCGCGAACCCGCGACCCGCGTGGTGTACCAGGCCTCGATCTCGAGCCCGTCGAGCCGCCGGGTGTTCCGTGGCAGGGGCGCTCCCGTGCCGCGCACCGACCCGACCACGTCGGCCAGCCACGTCGTCACGAACAGCGAGGTGCCCACGACCGCGAGCCCCTCCCCGACCGGCCGCAGCGGCGAACCCGTCGACTGGTTGGTGGCGATCGCGCGCCCGCCGAGCGCCGCGCCGGCCCCGAGCGCCTCGCCGAGCAGCATGCGAAAGGCCGACACCTCGTCGCCGAGCATCAGGTGGCCGGCGCCGTGCACGACCACGCCCCCGGTGAAGGCGACCAGCCGTGCCCCGAAGGTCCCGGGCTGCACGTCCTCGGCATCGACCTGCCAGCCCTGGGCCCGGAGCTCCGCGAGCCCGAGGTCCCACGGCTCAACGGTGCCGCGCTGCCCCGCGCGCGGCGCGTCGCCGGGCGCGGGCTGGCCCGAACCCTCCGCGGCATCGCCGGCGGACCCGGAGCCCTCGACGCCCCCGGCGACGGTGGCCTGCTGCGCCGCCAGCCGCGGAGCCACGAGCAGCATCGATGCGACCGCCCCGACGAGCGCGACCCGGACCGCCCGCAGGGCCGCCCACCTCAGCCGCGTCACTCGACCGCCTCGAACTGCGTCCCGCGGATCGTGGCGAGCCGCGGCCGGAGCCTCGGGTTGCCGAAGGCGTCGAAGCGCAGCGTCCCCACGACCCCGTCGCTCGCCCAGTTCTCCGCAAACCGCCGGATCAGCGCCGGACCGCTGCGCAGGCCGTCGCGCAGCATCGCGTCACGCACCACGGTCGCCGCGTCGAAGGCGAACGCCTCGACCTCACCCGGCTCGCGCCCGAAGTGGAACTTGAAGCGGTTGCGAAAGGTCGCCGCCCCATCGCGCGCCAGCGTCGGCAAGAACCAGTAGGGCACGAAGGCGCCTGCGAGGTAGCTTGAAGCGTTGCGCAACAGCGCCTCGTCGGCCGCGAAGCTGTTCAGCACGTAGGTCGTCCGGGTGCGTCGCTCGCGGGAGGGCGCACCGTCGTTGGGCCAGATGTTCGCGGCGGCGAGGTGGGCCGCGACCGCGGAGGCAGGTGCCGAGGTGACCGCGAGCACCACGGCGTCGGGCGGTGTCGAGGCCACGCGGCGGGCCGCCGCCTCGGCAGAGGCCTGCAACCCGGCCGGCGCCGCATCGACCGTGACCTCGCAGCTCACGACCCCGCCGCGGGCCTCGATGTCAGCCCGGGCCGCCTCGGCGAAGCGGTCCAAAAAGGCGCCGTCGGCACTGTCGGACTCGGTCACCAGGCAGAAGCTGTGGGCGCCGCGGCGCTGCACCGCCGCCTCGACACCCCGCTCCGCCTCCGCGCTCGCGTCGAGGAAGTACCGGTAGGTGCCGTGCAACCCCGACTCGAAGGGCTCCGGGCTCAGCGACAGCAGCGCCACCGAGTGCCCGGCGGCGGCACGGCGCGCGACCTCGACAAGGGCGGGCTCGATCGGCCCGATGACGGCCGTGACGCCCGCCGCGGCCAGCTCGTCCATGCCAGACTCCACCCCCTCTGCCGTGCCGTAGGTGTCCCGGATGACGACCCGCGACACCGCCGGCGACCGCTCGAAGGCCCGCTGCGCCAGCAGCACCCCGCCGAGCGCCGCGCGACCGGCACGGCGCGTGGGCCCGCTCAGCGTGAGCAGCACGCCGTAGGTCGGCGCCGACGGGGCCGCAGACGGCGTGAGCGACAGGCCACAGCTCGAACCGTCGGCCGGCAGCCCGGACTCGACGAACAGGCGTGACGACTCCGCGTTGCGGGACGACGACGACAGCGCGCCGGCGGCTCCGCACAGCACGTCGGCTCGGGCCTCGGGACCAAGCTGCGACCAGACCTCGGTGACCCGCTCCGCCGGCACGTCGAGCGCCATCCGCTCGCTCGACCTGATGCGCGCATACTCCGCGAGCGACCCCGCGCCGTCGAGCCGCGCCAGCCGCGCCAGCGCCTCGAGGCCCGACGCATCGCGACCGGCGGCAAACTGGCTCTCGGCCACGAGCGAGAGCGCCAACGGCTCGTCGCCAGGCAGCACGAGCCCAAGCAGGTCGTCGATCGAGCGCTCCGCCGACCAGCTCCCGATGGCGTCGAGCGCGGCGGGCAGCCGGTCCTCGAGGGAGTCGATGAAGGCGACGTAGAAGCGCGCCGTCGCGGCGGTGTCGGCAGACCCCCCGGCGAGCGGCTCCAGCACCTGCCTCGCCTCGACGGGCTGCGAGGCGGCGATCAGCGCGCGGCCGAGGTAGAGTTCTGCCCGGGCCTCGTCGGGGTGCCCGGGGAACTCCGCGCCGAACAGGCGAAAGAGCTCGACCGCCCGGCCAAAGTCGCCCGCCTCGTACCGCGCGATCGCCTCTGACAGGCGCTGGCGCACGCGCTCAGCGTCGAAGGTCCTCGCCGGCTCGTACGCGGGCACGTCGTCGGGGACCGCAGGCCGCGGGCAGCCGGAGAGGGCGAGGGCAGCCAGGAGCAGGCCGGCGCGAATCTTCAGGGACATGGGCTCTTCGGGCTCACGGGCTCAGGCGCGGTCGACATGCCGCAGACGCGGTCACGCGGCCACGGAGTCTGCCGACGGCCCCGCAGCGTGGCAAGGGCCGCCCGCCCGGGCGCCGTCACGCCTTGATGCAGTCGAAGAAGATCTCGACGGAGCCCTCGAGGTCGCCGCAGACTGCCGGGCAGAGCTCGACCGTCGTCGGCGCCACGTTGTTGTCGTAGTACCACTGCGCGACCCCTGTGCAGCCCGACGCATCGCTGACCCTCGACAGCGGCGTCCGGGTGACCCCGTCGGGCGCGATGTACTCGACCCGCACCGACTCGTAGACGATCTCGCCGAACGGCGCGGCCGGGATCTCGTAGCTGCACGCCAGGCCGGCGCCGCGGAGCACACCCTCGGCGATCTGCGAGAAGATGGGCGTCCACTCCGCGTCGCAGATGCTCGCGGCGATCCCGCCCGAGTCGTTCGACAGCGTGATGTAGGTCGAGCCGCGCGCCTCCGCGTCACCGTTCGGACCCGAGCAGCCGACGGTATCGCAGATGAACAAGAAGCAGTCCCGCCGCTCGGTCAGCGACACGATGCTGTGGAAGGTGAAGCCGTCGGGGAGCCGAGGCGCCATCCGGCCCCTGAACCAGGCGGCGTTCTGTTCAGACTCGTCGTCAGAGACCACGATGATGTGCTTGACCGCGTCGGGCCTCAAGAAGTCGGCGAATGAGTCCCACCTCGCGTCGATCACCTCGAGCGCGCTCCACGAGTCGACCCACTCCCGCACGCGACGGTAGCGCGGGCCGTCCGACTCGGGGCAGCCGCCTCCCGAGAGCGGCGGAGGAACGCAGACGTCGATGCTGCCGCCTCCCGGCTCCACGTCGCCGATCAGCACCACGCGGTAGTCGAGCGACACAGACTCGAAGTAGGACACGAAGGCGTTGAGCTGGGCCTGCAGGATCGAAGCCTCCTCGCCCATGCTGCCCGAGGTGTCGATCGCCCAGATGATGTCGACCGGCGCGAACTCCCGCTCCGCGACCGCAGAGAGCTGCTCGCAGTTGTCGTCGATCGGCGGTGCCGTGTCGACCGTGTCGACGGGCTCGGTGGTGTCGGCCTCGAGCTCGGTGGTGTCGGCCTCGAGCTCGGTGTCGGTCACGTCGTCGGACCCGGGGCCGTCCTCGACACCGGTGTCGTCGGCCGGCTCGACAGGGTCCGGCTCGGCATCCGCGAGCGGATCGGCCGTGTCGTCGGTGGCAGGGTCGACGTCGTCGGGTTCGCCGGTGCTCGCGTCGGGACGCGGGCGGCTCCCGGGCGAGGTGTCCTCCTCGGAGACGCCGGCATCGACCCCGCCCGCAGCAGAGAGGCAGCCCCCGAGCAGCGGGGCGATCCACAGACCAAGGGCGATCCAACCCGATGCGCGAGACATGACAACTCCGGGATCAGGTGCCGAACCCGACGATTGTCTCACACCCCGGCCGGACAGGTCGAGAAGATTCGAGAGGCGCCCTCCCCCGACGCACCGGACCTCCGGTTGCTGCCCGCACGGTGCATCGGTACCTTGGCTGACGCGCTCCCCACCCGCCGGTCATGACGAAGACACCTGCCGACACGCAACAATCCATCCGGATCGACGAAGAGGACATGGAACCCTCCTGTTCGCATCGGAGCGAAGCCATGTTCGAGATCGGAAGCCTCATCGACCAGACCTACCTCGTGCGCCGTGAGATCGGGCGCGGCGGCTTCGGCATCGTCTACCTCGCCGACGAGCTCGGCGACGACGAGATCCTGCTCGATGGCGGACCGCGCCGGAACCGCGACCGCACCGACCGGCCGGTGCTGCGCAGCGTCGCGATCAAGGTGCTCTCCCTCGAGCCCACGCAGTGGCGACGCTTCAGGACCGAGGTCCACGCGCTGTGTCGCCTCAACCACCCGGGCATCGTCCAGGTCTACCGCTACGGTCGCGACCGCGTTCCCTACCTCGCGATGGAGTACGTGCAAGGCCACGCCTGGAACGAGCTGCTCGAGCGCCAGGCAGGCAGCTCGAACCCGCTCCGCACCATCCGGGCGCTCGTGCAGGTCGCCGAGGCCCTGCACCACGCCCACGAGCGCGAGGTCGTCCACCGCGACCTCAAGCCCCACAACGTGCTGCTCACCGACGACCACCTCCCCAAGGTCGTCGACTTTGGCCTCTCGATGCTCCTCGAGCCGGGGCTCGGCACCACGCAGCGCATCGGCACACCGGGCTACCTCGCACCCGAGATCCTCGAGTCCAACGCCGCCGCCTGCGACCATCGAGCCGACATCTACAGCCTCGGCGCCATGATCTTCGCCACCTTCGCGGGACGCGCGCCGTTCGAGGGCGGCTCGCTGCACGAGATCGTCAAGCGCCAGCTCGCCGAGGACTTCTGCTTCCCGGACGCCTTCCCGGAGGGCCTGCGGGGGCTTGTGCGCCGCTGCCTGCTGCGCGACCCGACCGCCCGCCCCCGGACCGCCGCGTGGGTCGCCGATGAGCTCCGGCGGCTCGCGGCGACCACCGGCACCGTCATGGTCGGCGGATTCGCGGCGCCGCTCTCCTCTGCGGCGGTCAGGGCCACGGAGCGCGTCGACATCGTCGATGCCCGGGTGCGCTGGCTCGAGGTCTTCGATCACCCCACGCGCGGTACCGGCGTGCGGCTCGAGCTCACGACCGGCGACGCCGTCACCGGCGCGGTCGTCCGCGCCTTCGCCTACGCCAACGCACGTGGCCGTGAACCCGGCGAGATCTGGCGCCAGCTCTCGCACCTGTGGCCCGGCGCAGAGCTCTCGATCTTCGACGCCATCGTCGTCGAGGACTCCTCCGGCTCGCGCTACCTGACCTTCGACAACCTCTCGCTGCTGGTCATCGAGCCCTACCTCCCCGTGGTCGCGACCGAGATCGCCAGCGTCGATGGCGTGCGCGCCGGCCCCTGCGCCACCCGCTTCACCGTCGACCAGCGCGCCAACCGCGGGGCCAGCAAGCCGGTCGTCGTCGGCAACCTCGCCCACGCGATGCTCGAGCGGCTCCATGTCCGGCACATCGACCCGACCGACCGGGCCGCCTTCGACCGGCTCTTCGGCCATGTCCTCGCCACGCAGCGCATCGAGGCCGTCGCGGCCGGCTTCTGCGATGCCGACAAGGCGGCGATCGCCCAGGAGCTCCGCGAGCACTTCGCCAACCTCGCCCGGTGGACCGGGCCGAACCAGACCGCAGGCTCCGGCAGGCTCACCGAGGCCCGCCGGCTCTCACCCCGGCTCGGCATCGAGGGGCGCATCGACCTCGCGCTCCAGGACGACGAGTCGCTCCGGATCCTCGAGCTCAAGACCGGCCGCTACGAGTCACCCCAGCACGAGCAGCAGCTCCGCACCTACATGATGCTCTGGCAGTCGCACGCCCGCGCCACGAACCGTCGCGTCGAGGGGCGACTGCTCTACTCGCGCACCGGCTCCGAGCGAGCGCTCCAGCCTCCGCGCCGCGACGACGAGCGGGCCATCCTCGGCGCCCGGAACGAGATCGTGCTGCTCCGCCACACCCTGGCTGACGGCGGCGACTACCGGCCACCCCGGCCGCACGACGCGTCGGTGCTCTGCCGCGACGCCGCTTGCCGCTTCAGGCGCGACCGGTGCATCAACCAGGACGCGCGGCTCGACCCGCCGCACGACGACCTGTCGGCCGCCGATCCGGCCGCCCGGGCCTATTACGACCACTTCGTCAGGCTCATCGAGCGGGAGCACCGCGAGCGCGCGCGGCGGGTTGGCGACCTGCTGCGACCGGGCTGCATCGACATCAGGGTGCAGGCCGGCGACGCGATCGCCGACGCGGTGGTCGTCGACATCGACGAGCCCTCGGGCGTCGCCACCTTCGCCTGCGCCGCCCGTGGCGTCTTTGGCCCCGACGACACGGTCCTGATCCACCGGGGCGACGTCGAGCGCGAGCTCACGCTCTCCGGGCGTGTCGTCAGGCTCGACGACGGAGAGATCACCGTGTCACTCGCCTCCGCCGGCGCGCTGCTCGAGCTGCCCGTCGACGGCTGGATCCTCGACCGTGAGGAGCCCCGCATCGGCGACCGGGCCATGCACCGTGCCCTGTTCGCCTTTGTCGCAGGCGTCGAGCCCGCGCGACGCGACCTGGTCTGCAGCCCGCGCAGGCACGACCGCTCCCCCGAGATCACGCCCGACGCGCACGGCAGGGGCCAGCCGCGACCCGGGCTCAACGACGAGCAGGCGCTCGCGGTCAACGAGGCACTCGCCGACCGCCACCCGATGCTGCTCGTGCAGGGCCCGCCCGGCACCGGCAAGACCCAGGTCGTCGCCACCCTGATCGCCGAGCTCGTCGAGGCCGGCCAGCGGGTCCTGCTGGCCGCCTTCACCCACACCGCCGTCGACAACGTCGTCACGCGGCTCGTCGAGCGGCGCGTGCCCGGGCTCTTTCGCATCGGCGGACAGCGGGGCGCCGACCCCGACCTCGAGGCCGCGATGCGAAGGGCCGGGATGGCTCCCGACGCGCTCTTCTCCGAGGACATCGCCGCAGCGACCCCCGACCTCGACCTGCTCCGGGCCCGCGTCGAGGCGGCGCGCGTCGTCGCCTGTACCGCCCATGCCGCGGTCGGGGCGCCGATCTTCGACATCCTCGAGAGCCCCCTGCGCCGCGACGAGGCGCTCGAGGGCACCCTCCCCGTGTTCGATGTCGCCGTCATCGACGAGGCCTCGCAGCTCCTCGAGCCCCTCGCGCTGGGCGTGCTCGCGCGGGCCCGCCGCTGGGTGCTGGTGGGTGACGACTGCCAGCTCCGGCCCGTCGTCTCCGCGCCCGACGCCGTGACCACCGCGATCGCCGACCAGGTCGCCCCCGGGCTGCGTGCCGTCGGCATCGGCGGCCTCGACCGCAGCCTCTTCGAGCGCATGAAGCCCTTCGCGCCGCACGTCATGCTGCGCGTGCAGTACCGCATGAACGAGCCGGTGCAGGCCTTTCCGAGCCGCTCCTTCTACGGCGACCGGCTCCGCGCCGACGGGTCGGCCGCAGAGCGGGTCCTCCCGATCCCGCCGCAGGCGCTCGCCTCGCTCGACGGCGAGCTCGCCCGCAGGCTCGATCCCGCCCGCCCGTCGGTCTGGGTCGACTCGGTGGGGGCAGAGTCCGGGCACGTCTGCGCCACCGAGGCCGTCGAGGTTGCCCGGACCGCGGCCGCGCTGTGGCGCCTTCGGCTCGTCAAGAGCCGAGACGTCAGCGACGAGGCGTGGCTCGGCGTCGTCACGCCCTTCAGGGCGCAGGCCCACGCCATCCGCGAGGCGCTCGCCGCCGAGCTCGGCGACGAGGCCTGCCGCATCGAGGTCAACACCGCCGACCGGTTCCAGGGTCGCGAGAAGGAGGCGATCCTCGTGAGCCTTGTCTCACGCACCTGGTCGGACTTCGTGTTCGACCCGCGTCGGCTCAACGTGGCGCTCACGCGCGCCCGGACCAAGGTGATCCTCTTTGGGCCGCGCGCGCTCGGCCGCCGCATGCTCGAGGTCTATGCGCCCCGCAGCGGCGACGAGCCCGCTCAGCGCGAGACGGTCAGCACGTAGCGCGGCGCCTGCGTCTCCTCGTGCGAACCCACGTATACCGAGTACCGGCCCGGCTCGAGCCTCGCCCGGATCGCCGGAGACAGCCCGACGGTGTCGTCGTCGCAGAGCACCCGCTCGCGCGGGCCGACCACCACCAGCGAGGTGTCGGCCTCAGCATCGACCCGGATGGTCAGCTCCATCGCCGCCTCGACCTCGAGCAGGTGATCGGGGCCATCGCCGACCAGGCCGGCACAGCCGGGCCCGAGCCGGTTCGCGTCGCGCGGCCCGCCCCCGACCCCTGTCACCGTGCCGGGTCCGGTCCCTCGGGCGAGCCGAAGGCCGCCATTGGCGCCGCTGGCCTCATCGCGCAGCGGGGTTGGCATCGGACCCTCGAACACCGGGGGCGGCAGCGCCGCGACCTGCGCCGCCGGAACCTTCGACGGAGGCCCCTCGAAGAGCCGCATCCGGGCACGCACCCCGGCCCCGGGCGTCTGGGTGCCGACGAAGACCTGCCATCGACCCGCCGCGAACTCACCCGACCAGCGGGGCGACAGGCCAACCTCGTCGTCCGAGCAGCGGACGCTGCCGTCGGGCGCCCGCAGCGCCAGCGTCAGGTCGGCCAGCGGCGAGCCGATCGGCACCACCGTGGCCGTGTAGACGCCGGCGTCGGCGACCTCGACCTCCCAGTCCGGGGCGAGCCCCACGCGCCCGACGCAGCCGCCGCCGAGCCGCCGCGCGTCGACCTCATCGTGCAGCGTGACCTCGACCGCCCAGGGGCCGCCACCGCGGGCGACGCCGATCCGGGCGGAGCGCGGGGCCGGCGGCGCGACCGGCGCCTCGGTCGACCCCTCGCCCGTCGGGTCCGACGGCGGCGGCTCCCCGCGCCCACCACAGCCCACCAACGCCACCAGGCACCACGCGACCGGCAACCCGCTCCGCACCTAGACCCCCTTGGGCGTCAGCGCCGCGACCCGGGCCGCCGCATCACGCGCATGCTCGGTCGCCCGCTCGACCATCGCCAGGCCGTCGAGCCAGGTCGTCGCCGCCGTGCGCAGGCGCCCAAGGTCGAGCGTGTAGAGCCGCTCGCGGCCGGCCGTCGAGACGCTCACCACGCGGGCCTCGAGCAGCACCTGCAGGTGGTGCGACACCGTCGAGGGCGCGAGCTTGAGATCCCGAGCCACATCGCCCGCCGGGACGGCGAGCATCACCCCGGCTCCGGGCGTGCACAGCAGTTGCACGATCCGCTCGCGCGTCGGGTCCGCCAGCGCCCTGAACAGGTCGGCCTCGTAGGTCAGCCGGGGCGACCGGCTCCGGGCTCGCGACACCGCCATGGCAGGCCGCCCCTCAGGGCTCCGAGGCGAACGTCGGGTTGACGTCCTCCTCGACCCTGACACCCGGCATCGCCCTCAGCCTCGCGAGCAGATCGTCAAGGCTCGTGGCGCCGTGGAGCGCCTCTGCGAACTCCGTCTCACGCTCGTGGTAGAGCGAGAACACAGAGAAGTAGGCGCTCCGCCCCTCGAACCCCGGCGTCGGCTGGTTGCCGGCCTCTGACCGGATCAGCCCCGGCTGCGGGTAGATCGTCAGGGCGTGGATCTCCTGGAAGAAGACGTACCAGATGAGCCTGGCACGCGGGTCGTCGGCCGGGCGTGCCGCTGCCGGGCGCGGCGCCGCCTCGACGGGCGGCACCGGCGCCGGCGCAGAGGCCTGCGGGCCGGCACAGGCACTCAACAGCAACAGGCTGGCCACCAGGGGTCGCAGGCTCATCACACACCTCACCATCGAGTCCGGGGGGGCGTCGGGCCGCCCCGACGCGACGTCGGCCCCCTACATGCCGCTAGTCACCCACGCGGCGCAAGACCTCGATCGTCACCTCGACGACGCCGGCCTCGACCATGCCAATCGCGTGCGCCGCAGCCCACGACAGGTCGATGATGCGCCCGGCGGTGAAGGGGCCGCGGTCGTTGATGCGGACGATCGTCGAACGCCCGTCATCGACCCGGGTGACCCGCACCCAGCTCCCGAACCTGAGCCTGCGGTGCGCGGCGGTGAAGGCGTACATGTCGAACGGCTCGCCGCTGGCGGTGGGGTTTCCGTGCAGGTTCGCCCCGTACCAAGAGGCGATCCCGCGGGACGCCGGCAGCGCGTCGGTGGCCTGCTCGTCGGTCTCCCATGCACCCGGGGGCTCGTCGGCGATGCGCGAGGCGTCGTAGACGGCGCGGGCGCCGCAGGCCTGCGTGAGCAGGGCGGCCAGCAGGGCCGCGGCGGCCGTGGCCGCCCTGCGGCGCGCCGCGCCCGGGGTCACCCGGCTGCCCGGGGCTGTGGGGGGCAGGGCCATCGTGGACTCTCGAAAGAAGGTGCGGCGCCCGGAGCGCCGTGGCACAATGCCCGGATGTTCGGACCCGGCCAGTTTTTGCCCCCCTGCCCGGAGCGGCGGACCGCCGCGAAGCCCGGGGCCGCTTCATGAGGCCGCTGCTGGCCTCGGAGCGCGAGCGCATCGCCCAGCGCGCCGCCGAGCTCGGCTTCGTGCGCGTCGGGTTCGCCCGGGCCGCCCGACTCGCCCGCGCCGAGGCGTTCGAGCGCTGGCTCGATGACGGGCTCCACGGCGACATGGAGTACATGGCGCGCCACCGCGAGCTCCGGGTCGACCCGTCACGCATCGAGCCCTGGGCGAAGTCGGTCGTCATGCTCGCGGCACCCTACGCGCTCCCCGCAGGCAGCGACCCGGCGGTCAGCCACTACGCCCGCGGCGACGACTACCACGACGTGATCCGGGCGCGCCTGCAACAGCTCGGCGGATTCGCGACCGCGGAGACGGGCGCGCACTTCAGGCCCGCCGTCGACTCCGCGCCGCTCCTCGAGCGGGCCATCGCCGAGGACGCCGGCCTCGGCTGGTTCGGCAAGAGCGCCATGCTGCTGCACCCCGACCATGGCAGCGCCTTCTTTGTCGCTGCCCTCGTGCTCGACCGGGAGCTCGACGAGTCGACCACGCCCCACCCGGACCGCTGCGGCAGCTGCACCCGCTGCATCGATGCCTGCCCCACCGGCGCCATCATCGCTCCGGGACGGGTGGACGCCCGGCGCTGCGTGTCCTATCTCACCATCGAGCTCAGGGGGCCCATTCCTAGGCCCTTGCGGCCCTTGGTGGGACACAGGATCTTCGGCTGCGACGTCTGCCAGACGGTCTGCCCGTGGAATCGGCGCTGGAGCCGAGGAGACGGCTGGCCCGAGTGGGCGCCGCGCCCCGAACTCGACGCTCCGAGCGCGGTCGACATGCTCACGATGACCCGGCACGAATTCTCCACGCGCTTCAAGGGCTCCCCCATCAAGCGGGCCAAGCGGGCCGGGCTTGCCCGCAACGCCGCGGTCGCCCTCGGCAACCTCGGCGACCGCGCCGCCGTCGCCGCACTCGCCCACGTGCTCCGCTCCGACGACGAGGCACTCGTCCGCGGACACGCCGCCTGGGCCCTCGGACGACTCGGCGGCAACCTGGCGGCCACCGCGCTTGGCCTCGCTGCCGACTCGGAGCCTGACCCCTGGGTCGCCGACGAGGTCCGCGTCGCGCAGGAGGCGCTGTGACGCCCCGTGTGCCGCGCATTGTCCGGCCGGCGGGGCCACCCATCCCGGTCGTGGTCTCGGTCCCCCATGCCGGGCGCCTGATCCCTGATGACGAGCGCGACCTCTACGCGCTGTCCCAGCAGACACTCGACCGCGACCTCGACCTGCACGTCGACCGGCTGTTCGCCGATGTCCCCTCGCTCGGCGCGACGCTGATCACCTCGGACATCCATCGCTTTGTCGTCGACCTCAACCGGCGCGCCGACGACACCTGCGGCACGGTCGTCGAGGGCGCGACCGCGCGCCGGGCGCCCGGCTACTACGGCTCCAGGGGCGTCATCTGGGGCGTCACCACGCGCGGCGAGAGTGTCTACCGCGAACGCCTCTCCCGCGAGCGCTACGAGGCCCGCATCGCCGCCTACCATGAGCCCTACCACCGCGCGCTCAGGGGCCTGCTCGACGAGCTCCGCGCGCAGTTCGGCCACGTGGTGCTCATCGACGGCCACAGCATGCCATCGAAGGCCGTCGTGATGCATCCCGATGCCGGCGCCGAGCGCGCCGATGTTGTCCCGGGTGACGTCTGCGGCGCCTCGTGCGGCCCGCAGTTCACGCACGACACCTGTTGTTTCTGGAGCGGCCGGGGCTACACGGTAGCCTTGAACGAGCCCTATCGGGGCGGCGCCATCACACGCGGTTTCGGCAGGCCGGCCGCTGGCTGCCACGCCATCCAGGTCGAGTTCAACCGGGCGCGCTACATGGACGAGGAGTCGCTTGAGCTCCACGCCGGCTTCGAGACCCTCCGCCGCGACTGTCTCGACTTCGTCGACAAGCTGGCGCACACTCGCGAGACCTCTGCCGAACCGAGGCGAGCATGAGCCAGAACATCGCCGAGCTCCGAGACATCGCCCACCGCACCTCGCTGCTCGCCCGCGAGCGGGGATGGACGCCTGACCAGGCCAACGCGGTCAACCACCGCGTAGGCGCGCTCTTCGAGTGGCTCCTGGTACTTCGGCGCGCCTTCTTCATCTGCCGTGACCACCCCTCGGACCACCCGAGCTCCCGCAGCGCCATCGCCGAGCTCCACGCCCACACCACGCGCTACCTGGGCACCTTCTCGCTCCTCGACATCATGCTGCGCCCCGATCACGCCTATGCCCCGGAGGGCATCGCGCTCATCGAGCCGGGAGACAGCAACGGCTACCTCCTCCACCCGTTCTTTCGCGACGGCGTCCTGCGGCTCACGCTGATGCCCGGCATCACCGCCGCCGAGCTGCAGGGCATCATCGATACGCTGCGGCAGTCGGGCGCCGCGACCGAGGAGGACTCGATCACCCTGCTCTGGTACGCGCGGTTCAGGCACGTCAGGTACGAGGTCGACGCCACCTTCTCGCCCCGGAACGTCACCGCCATGCTCGCCGCCAATCCAAACGACCCGGTGGTCGGCGCCTACGTCAGCGCCCTCGCGGCGGCCGGGGTGCGGTTCGCGGGGGTGGACCGCCGCGCTCCCTTCACCCGGGACCGGGCCGCCGAGCTCGGCGCCCTCGACCTCAACCCGACCAACGTCTCAGCCCTGCTCGATGCGCCGGTGCTCGACCGCTGGTTCACCTCGTTCGACCCCGAGCACCGCGCCACGATCCGCGCCCTCTTCGAGGACCCGCACGACCGCGACTACCGGCTGCGCACGCTGACCTCCCTTGGCACGCCGACAGGAGACCCCGACGATGTCCTCTGAACCCAAGCAACCGCCGGGTGACGACGGCACCACCAGGCCCGCTCCCGCCGGCACCCACGCCGCGATGACGGCGCCCGCTCCGCTGGTCGCCCGCCCCGGCGGACCCGGGGGCGTCGCTGGCGTCGTGGACCCCTCGAACGCGAACACCCCCTTCGTCCCTACGCTGCCGTCTCCAGCAAGCGCGGCGGCCACGCTGACCAACCCGCTGATCCGGCCGGCCGCGCCTCCGTCGCTGCAGCCGGCCGGGCCGCCGGCGCCCCCACCACCACGCGGCGTCCCCGCCGGCCCCCTGTCGGCAGCAGCAAGCCCGGCGCCGCCCGTGCGCAGCTCGGGTGAGTTCCAGCGGCCGCAGGCGGGTCGACCAGGGCAGCCGACCCCGCCCTACCCCGCACACGGCGTGTCCTCCTCTCCCTCGCTCAGCCACCCGCAGCAACCGGTGACCGGCTCGTTCGTCGCCATGGTGCAGCAGCCCGACGTCGCCGCAACCTACCGGCAGCCTCCCCCTCAGCCCATGCCTCCGCCGCTCGGCTTCTCCGCCGGCGCGCCCGCCTCGCCGCAGCGCGCCGCCCCCGGGCGCGCCGGCTCCCCCTCGGGTGCACAGCGCGCCACCGCATCGAGCAGCCGCATCCCAAGCCTCGGGCAGCCCGCACCGACCGGCTCCCGGTCGAGCGCCGCCTTCCCGGCGGTTGCGGGCCCCGCGGCCTCCGCGACGCAGCGCATCTCGTCGAGCAGCCGGCTCCGCATGCAGAGCGGAGCCTATCCTGCCCAGGGCGACGCCTCCCTCTCGGCCGCAGCCATCGACGAGGCCACAGCACCCGAGTTCGTGACCGGGCTCGTCTACGCCCTCGTACGCGCCGCGACATCCTACGGCGCCGGGCATCCCCAGCTCGCGGCCGCAGCCCAGCGCATCGTGCAGGCGCTCCCGGCCGCCTTCGACGCGCTCCGGACACAGACCATCACCCTCGTGTTCATGGATGAGCGCGTCTACCTCAACCGCGCGCCCATCCGGTTCAACCAGGCCGACGCCCCGAAGCTCCTCGCGCTCGGCGACCGCATGCGCCAGGTCGACGTCAGCGCCATAACCTTCATGCGCGGCGTCGCCCTCGACGAGGTGCTCGAGTTCGCCAGCCGTTACGCCGCTGCCAGCTCGCGACGCGAGCCGCTCGGTCCCTTCCGCTCCGTGCGGATCGGCGTCGGGGGCATGGCCAGCAACCCCGGGCTCGATGAGCTCGTTCGAAGCGTACGCGGCCTGGCAAGGTACCCCTTCCTTGACCTCTACGCCAACGGCCTCGCCTGGGCGACAGAGCTCGCCCAGCCGCGCCGCGCAACCACGCTCGCCGACCTCGCCGGTGCCAAGCGCATCGTCGGCCAGATGATCGACGCCCTCGGCGCTGACCGCTCCGGGCTCCTCGGGCTGCTCCAGCTCCGCCCCTTCGCGGGCTCAGTCCAGAACCGCCGCATCGACACCACCATCGTCGCCGTCGGCCTCGCGCTGCGCGCCGGGATCGGCGACTTCAACGCCCTCGAGCTCGGCGTCTGCACCCTCGTGAGGCCCCTGCCCCGCTCGCGCGGCCCCTGGTGGGCTAGACAGGCGTTGCGGCGCAGCCAGGCAGGGCAGGTCGCCGGGACCGCCACCACCGCGCTGGCCGCCATCACCGCCTTCGAGTCTTCGGGGCAGCTCGGGCCGGCCATCAGCGAGGACTTCTACGGCAACCCCACCTACAAGCACGTCGCCACCCAGCTCGTCGAGGCCGCGGAGGCCTACGTCGACTTCTTGCAGCCGAGCGACAACACCGAGTTCTGCACCAGCGAGATCGCGATGATCGCGATGGTTGCCCAAGCAGGTCGCGTCTTCGATGCCGACATCGTCCGCGAGCTCGTCGGGCTGCTCGGCTTCTTTGCGCCGGCTTCACCCGTCCGCCTGAACTCGGGTGACCTCGCCGTCGTCACCGACGTGCCGCCCAACGGCGCCGACCCGCGCAGGCCCACCGTCCGGCCCTTCGGCGACACCAGCGGCCAGACCTTCGTGCTCTCCCGACCCGAGCTGCAGCCCTACTCGATCGAAACGTCGGTGCAGGTCGCCGCCTGCCCCTACAATCCGCTCTACGACTTCTTGCGCTGAGCCTCAGCGACCTCGGGTCGATTCGCCCTGCAGCAGGTCGCGCAACCCGAGCGCGGCCGAGGGGTCACCCTCCTCGACCTGCACCGCCACGGCCCAGCGCTCCGAGCTCGCCAGCCAGGCCGACGAGCCCGACCAGACGGCCGACAGCGCTGGCGACACCGACCCCGACGAGTCGCACTCGTACCAGGCCACGAGCACCACCGCGCCCGCCCAGCGCAGCCTCGACGACCAGGCGCGGCAGGCCGGCGCCTGCGGCTCGGGCGTCCCCGAGGCGACCGGCTCGCGCGATGCAACCCCTGTGCGCTCCAGCCGTTCGAGCCACTCCCCGAGGCTCCGCGGAAGCCCCTCGACCGGCCTGGCATCGACCTCGACCCGGATCACCTCTGCCGCAGCCCCAGCCGGCGCCGCGACCGCCAGCGCGAGTGCCGCGGCGGCCGCGCGCTTCATCGCAGCGTCCATCCGAGCAGCGCCCGTGACGAGAAGCCCCAGGTGTCAGGGCGCCGCACGCCCGGCGCAAAGACCTGGTTCGCCGTCTGCGCGTAGACCACCGACGAGTTGAGCTGCACGAACAGCCTCTCGCCGAGCTCCGCCCGCAGCGTCGGGCCTGCCAGCAGCTTTGCGCCACCCTCGGCCTCCTCGTCCTCGACGAGTCCCTCGAGGTCCTCGCCGGCAAGCTCGACGCCGATGCGCAGCTCCCGGCTCAGTGACCAAGTGGCTGCCGTCGCCAGCATGATGTCCAGCTCGTCGCGCTCGGGGTTGCCCACCGGGACCTCGAAGGTGCCCGTGACGCCCCAGCCGAGCCGCCCGACCTCGCGTCCGGCGGCGACCCGCACGCGCGGGATGTCGTCACCGCGGTAGTCGTGGGTGAACCCCAGGCCCGCGTCGACGTTCGGCCAGACGCTCGTCGCGCGGAGCAGCCGGTAGTTGGCCTCGACGCCGTACGACCGCGCCTCCTGCTCGAGGAGCGTTCCGCCGAACGCCTCGACCGACAGCCGCTCGGTCGGGCGGTACCGGAGCCGCAGCGACTGCTCGACGCCGTCCTGCGCGAAGTTCCGGGTCTCCCGCGTGCCGTAGCCCGTCTCCAGGATCGCGGTCACAGCCCCGGCTCGCCCCTCTGCGGACCGCTGGTAGACGAACGGGCTCCCGTCGCCGACCGACGCGGCCGACGCAGCCGCGGGGGTCTCCGCGAGTGCGACCCGCGGCACCAGCGCGAGCACACCCAACGTCATCGCCACTGTCTTGAGCATACCTGGCCTCATCGGTCCCTCCTGAAGGCGTCGATCGCCTCGACCGGTACGTGTCCCTGCATCACCCGGAGCGCCTCGGACCGCGTCAGCGGGTACCCGCCGCGCGGCGCCGGCGTCTCGCCATGCTCGGCGGCCCAGCGCACGTACTGACGCCACTCCGCCTCGAAGGCCGTGAACTCCTCCTCGGCCTCCTCCTCCCGGTCCTCGTTGATCTGCTCGGTGCGCTCGGCGATCTGCGCCTCCGACAGGCCGTTCGGCACCGACCGGATGCCCGCGTCAATCCGGCGCTGTGCCTCCTCGCGCGAGATGCGGCCCGTGCGCCACAGCCGGTAGTTGTCGAGCACCGTACCGAGGTCCTTGTTCCGGTCGGGGCCCGAGAAGTCCATGCGCATCGACTTCTCCGCGCCCGGCGTCCTGACGTCGAGGATCTTGTCCTCGGGCACCAGCCGCGGCTTGACCGTGTAGCCGGTGTAGTCGGGCCGGCCCGAGAAGAGGTCCCACATCGGCGACGCCGCCGCGTCGGGGCGCCCCATCGGCGGAACGCCCAGGATGCGCGTGATGGTCGCGAACACCGACTGGAAGGAGTAGTTCACGAGGCTGACGTATCCGCGCTTGGCCCACGGACTCAGCACGAAGGCGAAGACGCGGTGCGAGTCGACGTGGTCCTCGCATCCCTGCGGGTCATCCTCGACCACGAAGATCGCCGTCTTGCCCCAGTAGTCGGTCTGCGAGAGGCCCTCGACGAGCCGGCCGATCGCGAAGTCGTTGTCGGCAACCTGCGCCTCCGGAGTGGGGTTTCCGGGGGTGGTGCCCCCGGTGTGGTCGTTTGGCAAAAGCACGAATGAGAACCTCGCGAGCTGCCCCAGCTCCGCCTTGCGGATCAGGTACTCCGCCCGGTCGGTGTCGCGGACGCCCATGTTGAAGAAGAATCCGCCCGGGTAGGCGCGGTCCGAGAAGGTGAATGGCTGCCGGCCGTCGGCGGCCCGGGCGAACATGCCCGTGATTTCGCCGTAGATCTTGATGCTGACCCCTCGGTCCATCAGGTGGGTGAAGAGGTTGCCGTCGGTCGGGTTCGTCGTCTCCGACACCTGGTAGGCGTCAAAGAGCCCGCTGCGGTCCGACTCGACCCACACGCGCTCGACGAAGTCGTTCATGAAGCCGGCCGTGAGCGTGATGTGGCCCTGGTCCGAGTCCTCGACCTCGTCGTAGAAGTTCCCGGCCATCGCGAACTCGCGCACGAAGGCGTGCTGGTTGGGCGTGATGTCGGCACCCCAGCGCACCAGTGACGGGTCGACGTCGAGGCCGACGTCGGGCATGTCGCCAAACACACAGTCGAGCGTCTTGTTCTCCTTGACCACCAGGATCACGTGCTCGATCGGCGTGTAGTCGCCAGGCCGCACCGGGATCGGG
>JBILLP010000144.1:0-7667 GCA_044376025.1 Bradymonadia bacterium | reverse complement strand
TTGGGGATGAGGGTCGGGGTGGACCGGATCAGAGGACCTTCGCCTCGGTGCGGAGCTTGGCGACGAGGTCGTCGACCGAGCCGACCTTGATGCCAGCCTTGCGCGCCGGGGGCAGCTCGTAGCCGACGCTGCGGACGGCCGGCGTCGCGGAGACGCCGAGCTGGTCGGGCGTCACCGTCTCGAGCGGCTTCTTCTTGGCCTTCATGATGCCCGGGAGCGACGCGTAGCGCGGCTCGTTGAGGCGGAGGTCGGCGGTCACGACGGCCGGCAGCTTGATCTTGACGTCAGAGGTGCCGCCATCGACCTCGCGGCCGACCAGCAGCCAGCCGTTGCCGTCGGGCGTCACCTTGAAGGCGAAGGTGCCCTGCGGCAGGCCCGTCAGCTCCGCGAGCATCTGGCCGACGGCGTTGTTCTCCGCGTCGGTCGCGAGCTTGCCAAGCAGCACGAGGTCGGGCTTCTCGCGCTTGACGACGCCCGCGAGGATCTTCGCGACGGCGAGCGTGTCGAGCGCCTCGACGTTGTCGACCTTGACCAGGATGCCCCGGTCGCCACCCATCGCCAGCGCCGTGCGGATCTCCTTCTGCGCGTCATCGGGGCCGACGCAGCAGATGACGACCTCCTTGGCGATGCCCTTCTCCTGGAGGCGGACCGCCTCCTCGACACCGTACTCGTCGAACGGGTTGAGCTTGGACTCGATGGCGCCCGCGTCGATGCGGCCATCGGCGGTCAGCTTCGGCTTGGCTTCGGTGTCGTAGACGCGCTTGACGGTTGCGAGGATCTTCATGGTTGACCTCCAGAGGAGCCGGCGCCTGCCGGCGGTTGATTGGAACCCTGCTCGGCAGCCGGCGCGGGCCGGATGCCGTCGAAGAAGATGTCGGCGAGTCCGTCGGCCGTCGCGTTGAGGTCGACCGACCGGTTGCGTGATGTCAGGCTCAGCGTGAGCAGCAGCTCGTCGAGGGCGCCAAAGATGGCCCTGACGACCAGCCGTGCGTCAACCGTGCGCCGGATGACTCCGTCGTGCTGGCCCGCGACGACAAGATCGCGAAAGATCCGGAGATATTCCGTGAACTTCGGGTTGTCGTACTCCTTGACGAACTTGCCCGACTGCCGGAGCTCGACGGTGATGAACTCCGCGAGGTCGGGGTCTTCGCCGACCAGGTTGAGGTGGAGCTGGATCAGCCGGCGGATCTTGTCGAGCGGCGTCCCGTCGGTGCGGGCGATCTCCTCGTTGGCGCGCACGATCAGGCGCTGCATCCGCTCCTCGAACAGGCTGATCAGCAGGTCATCCTTGTTCTCGAAGTAGAGGTAGATGGTGCCGTCGGCCACGCCGGCTTCTGCGGCGACCTCGGACACACGGGCATTGTAGAAGCCGCGGGTCGCGAAGACCTTGAGGGCCGCATCCAGGATACGCTGGCGCTTCTCTGGATTTCGTTCGCGCAGCATGCGGGGAGCCGGTTCGAGAGGAGTCCCGGGGCGGCCGCGGTCGTAGTGGAGGCGCTGTCCCAAGTCAACGCTGAATGACGCCTCATTCGGTACACCAACCGACCGCCCGGGACCCCTCCCAAGGCCGACCGCACCTCATACCGCGGCTTCTGACTCCACACTCCGCGGCCCGCCGGGCAAGAAGGTCAGCGTGCTCGCCACGATCTCGGTCGAGGTCCGCTTGTGCCCCTCGCGGTCCTCATACTCGCGGGTCTGGAGCCGGCCCTCGACCAGCACCGAGCTGCCCTTCTTCAAGAAGCGCGTCGCGTTCTCCGCATCGCGCCCCCAGACCACCACACGGTGCCACTCCGTCCGCTCCTGGCGCTGGCCCGAGCGGTCGGTCCACGCGTCGTGGGTCGCAACGCCGAGGTCGCAGACGGACTGGCCGCCCTGGGTGGTTCGAAGCTCGGGATCGCGGCCGAGGTTGCCCATGATCATCACCTTGTTCATCGTCGCGGACACTGGAACCTCCTTCGGTTCGTGGCCGACCATGCCGACGTCACCACGACGCCGCGCCACGGGTCGGCGCCATGCAAGGGGTTTCGGCCGGCTGCGGCGATTGTTGCGTCGGACCGGGCGACTTTTTTGCAACCTCCTGATCTCACTCGGTTTCTCCGGCTCCGCGCAACAACGGGACGCGCCGCGCCGAAGCCTTTGTCACGGGGTGCCGCGGTGGCGCCCCCGATGACCGGGACGCCCGATGCCCTCTCCCCGACGACCTGCCGCAGCCCTCACGCTCGCGGCCCTCTCGCTGCTGCTCGCCCGGTGCCTGGCCGGGAGCCCCGCGCCGCTGGCACCCCCGGAGCTGCCCCAGCGGCTCGACGACGCCGGCCCCGCGATGCGGTGGCGCTGCCCGGGGGGCGAGCGGCCGGTGGTCGAGGCGGGCGGGGCGCTGGTCGACGAGCTCCACCCTCCCGACCGGTCAGAGCTGCGGCTGCTCGGCATGGCGCCCGGCAGCCTCGTGGTCGGCTGCTCAGGGACCTCGGTCACCACCGAGCTGCGCGCCGGCGCGGCGCGGCATGTGTGGGTGACGCTCGACGGTGCGATCTGGCTCGAGGGGGCCGCGCCGCCGGCGGTCGAGGCGACCCACGTCGGGTGTGTGGCGCTCGACGCGGCCGGCTACGTCACCCCGTGGCCGGCGCTCCTGGTCGAGACCGGGGCGGGCGTGGCGTGGCCGGCAGGGCGCAGGTGGCGGACCGACGACGGTGTGCTGCGCTGCCGGCCCAACGACGCGGTCACCGCGCGTTGAGGCTCCAGTCGTAGTTGAAGAAGGCGATGCGGGTGCCGGCCGCCGCGACGAAGGCCGCGTCGTCGCCCTCAAGGCGGGCCGACACAAACGCCCGGACGCCCGCGTCGCCGCCGAAGTCGGCCTTGTACCAGTCGAAGATCGAGCTGATCTCGACCTTGCGGCCGTGCCTGTCGATGCGGCTCGTGGCGCGGATGTACGAGGTGGTCTGTGCGTCGAGCAGCGACTCGAGGTTGTCGGCGGTGATCGCGCGACCGACCAGCACGGGGCAGCTCGCGCTGGCGCAGTTGACCAGGAAATGGATGCGCGGCTCGCCGTAGGGCTCGCGGATCTTCTTCGACTCGAGGTCGTTGAGGGTCAGCTCTTCGCCAGCGAAGCGGTGCTTGAGGGTGTCGAAGAAGCCGGGCACCTTGAGCACGCTCTCGACCGGCCAGAGCTTCAGCACCGCGGCGATCGTCGTGGCGTTGTATGCGTTGATGTAGAAGGCGAGCTTCTGGTCGCGCGAGAAGCCGCTGACGTCAGCCGACTCGACCCAGGCAACGTAGGCAGACAACTTCGCCATGTCGTCGGCCGAGGCCGCGAGGGCGGTGTAGCGAAAGCCGCCGTCCGTCGTGACGTAGGTTGACAGGACAGCGTCCCAACCGGCGAGCAGCGTTGCGGCAGGGTCGGCAGCCGGGCCAGGGTCGGCAGCCGGCGCCGGCTCGACCGGGGCGGGCTGGGCAGGCGGCGCGACCGCCGGCTCAGCGGCCGGCGAAGGGTCGGCCGAGACGGGCGCGGCACCGCAACCAAGTGCGGCAAGGACAACGGCGAGCGAGAACCAACGCAACTTCATGACCGGTACCCTCGGCACGAGGACGCCACGCAACAGAACGTGGACGGCGGCCGATACTACGGAGGCGCGCAGGGGCGCGCAATCCTGACCCCGCACCAGAGCCCCCCATGGCCCGAATCCGAACGCTGCTGCTCCTCCTCCCGCTCCTCGCCGCCACCGGCTGCGACCCTGACCATCCGCTTGTCTACGCGCCGATCCCGCCCGGCTACGCACTCGCGGCACCGCCCGAGGCCTCGGGTGTCCCCGCGCCGGGCGCCATCGACGAGGCCCGCGCACGCGTCGAGGCGGCGGGGCTGCTCGCGGGCCGCCTCGCCCGCGTCGAGGCCGGGCTGCGCGACCCGGCGCTGCTCCGGGCGAAACCCGAGGGCGAGGCGCGCGGGCCCGACGGCTCGGGCGAGTCCCGCGCTGCGGAGCCGCCGCCGGCGCCCGCCGGTCCGGTCGACCTCAACACCGCGACCGCCGCGGAGCTCGACCGGCTGCCGCGCGTCGGGCCCGCGATGGTCGAACGCATCATCGCCGCTCGGCCCTTTCGCCGCGTCGAGGAGCTTCGCCGCGTCAAGGGCGTCGGCGCCGCCACCTACCGCACGCTCGCCCCGCTGGTGACGGTCACCCCGACCGCGGCGCCACGGTGAGACGTGCGGGTTGACGCGCCCGCGACGGCGAGGCACGAAGGAGCGCGGATCAGGGGCGCGACGCGACCAAGGATACACCCGATGAAGACGCTCGAAGGCAAGGTCATCGCGATCACCGGCGCAGGGTCGGGCATCGGACGCGGGCTCGCGCTCCACGCCGCCCGGCGCGGCGCGTCGCTCTCGCTCTGCGACTGGAACGAGGTCGGGCTCGCGGAGACCGTTGACGAGGTCACGCCGCTGCTCCGCCCCGACGCGAAGCTCCACCACCAGCGTGTCGACGTCGGCGAGGAGGCCGACATCGCGTCGTTCGCGCACTCGACGCTCGGCGTGCTCGGTCCGGCGCACGTCATCGTCAACAACGCCGGCGTCTCGGTGAGCGACTTTGCCGCGACGATGAAGCGGTCTGACTTCGAGTGGGTGATGAACATCAACTTCTGGGGCGTCATCCGCGGCACTGAGGCCTTCTTGCCGCAGCTCCGGGCGCACGACGACGCGCATGTCGTCAACGTGTCGAGCATCTTCGGCATCATCGCCGTGCCGAGCCAGTCGGCCTACAACGCGGCGAAATTCGCGGTGCGCGGATACACCGAGGCGCTGCGGCAGGAGCTGCACGGCTCGCCAATCCGTGTGACCTGCGTGCACCCGGGCGGCGTCAAGACCAACATCGTGCGAAACGGTCGGCAGGTCCGCAACGTACGCGGCACCGAGGTCACCACACACTCGCTCGCGGAGCGGTTCGCGGCCTCTGCGATGACCACGCCCGAGCGCGCGGCAGACATCATCTGGGGCGGCGTGCTGTCGAACGCGCCCCGGGTGCTCGTCGGCCCCGACGCACACCTGCTCGACCTGCTGCAGCGCGCGCTGCCGACCGGCTACACGGCGCTGCTTCGGCTCGGCTCGCGCTGGCTGACATGAGCGACGCCACCGCCGTCGACACGCTGATCGTCGGCGCAGGGATCGCCGGCATCGGGCTCGGCCACCAGCTCCGGCGCGCCGGGCTGCACAACTTCGTGATCCTCGAGCGCTCGAACCGCCCGGGAGGCACCTGGCGCGAGAACCGCTACCCGGGCGCCGCCTGCGATGTGCCGTCGCACCTGTATTCGTACTCGTTCGCGCCCAACCCCGACTGGTCGCGCCTGTTCGCGCCGCAGCCCGAGATCCTCGCCTACGTCGAGCGCTGCGCCCACGCGTTCGGGTTGATGCCGCACCTGCGCCTGCGGTCGGCGGTACAGCGCGCGCGCTGGGACGCCGACGCGGCGCGGTGGCGCGTCGAGACGTCGACAGGCGAGCGCTACGACGCCCGGCACCTGGTTTCGTGTGCGGGCCACGCGCTGAGCAGGCCGGTCTACCCCGACGCCGAGGGGCGCGAGCGGTTCGCCGGCGTGCAGATGCACTCGTCGGCCTGGAACGACCAGGTCGACCTCCGCGGCAAGCGGGTGGCGGTGGTCGGAACCGGCGCGAGCGCAATCCAGATCGTGCCGTCGATCGCGGAGCGGGTCGGCCAGCTCTACGTGCTGCAGCGGACGGCGGGGTGGCTGATCCCGCGGCCCGACGTGGCGATGCCCCCGGCGGTGCGGCGGCTCTTTGCGGTGGCTCCGTGGACGCAGAAGCTCGTGCGGGGCGCGATCTACAGCTACATGGAGGCCTACGCCGCCGGCTACGTCTTCGAGCCGAGGCTGCTGGCGATCCGGGAGCGGAGCGCGCTCGCCTACCTGCGTGAGGAGATCCCCGACCCCGAGCTCCGCCGCGCGCTGACGCCCACACACCGCGCGGGCTGCAAGCGCATCCTGATCTCGTCGGACTACTACGCCGCGCTGCGCCGCCCGAACGTGACGCTGGTGCCCGAGGGGCTGCGGGCCCTCGACGAGCAGGCGGTGGTCACCGCGGGCGGGCGACGCCTCGAGGTCGACGTGGTGATCCACGCGACGGGCTTCGAGACGGCAGAGGCCTCGCCGCCCTTCGAGCTGGTCGGGCGCGACGGCCTGACGCTCGCCGACGCCTGGCGCGAGGGCATTTCGGCCTACCTCGGCACGGCGATCCCGGGTTTTCCGAACCTCTTTCTGCTGCTCGGGCCCAACTCGGGGCTTGGCCACTCGTCGATGATCTACATGATGGAGTCGCAGTTCGCCTACATCGTCGACGCGATCGGGCTCGCGCAGCGGCAGGGATGGCGCTGGTTCGACGTGCGGCCCGACGTGACGCGGCGCTACAACGACTGGCTCCAGGCGCGGCTGGCGCGCTCGGTGTGGAACACCGGAGGCTGCGAGAGCTGGTACCTGACGCGCACCGGCCGCAACACCACCGTCTGGCCCGGGTTCACCTTCGAGTTCAGGCATCGGCTGCGGCGGTTCGACCCCGCGTCGTACGAGCTCGGGTGACAGCGATGAGCCAGGACACACAGCAGCACACACACAAGGACACGCCGATGTCGAGAAACCCACGCAACGCAGAGGCACCGAGGCCCGCGCGGGGCCTGTCCCGCCTGCTCGGGATCGCGCTGCTTGCGGCAGCGTCAGGCTGTGGCGGAGACGGCGACGCGTCGGACTCGTCGGGCGGTGACACCTCGGGAGATTCTGCCGGGGATACCCTCGACGACACCGCGGGCGACAGCGGCGATACCGGCAATGACGAAACCGGTGACGACGCGGAGGATACCAAGCCGGACAGCGACGACACCGCGGGCGACACGGGCGACGACACCGACGCCGGTGACACCGGCGACGCCGACACAGGCCCGGCCTTCGACTGCCCGGAGCCCGAGGCGGAGCGACCCGAGCCGCCGCCCATCTACACGCCGCGGTGGGCCTTCGAGCCCTGGATCTCGAAGGATATCTCGACCGGCGACGACTCGCGCGCCTTCGTCGAGGGCTTCAGGTCGCGCGACATCCCCGTCGGCGTGCTGGTGATCGACTCCCCGTGGGAGACGAACTACAACACCTTCGAGCCGAACCCCACACGCTACCCCGACATGGGCGACCTCATCTCGGACCTTCGGGCCGATGGCGTGCGGACGGTGCTCTGGATCACGAACCTCGTGAACCAGTCGTCATTTGACGCGGAGTCGGGCGGCGACATCTACCGGGGCGCGGCCGACGGCTTCGCGCTCGGGCAGGCGTGCGGGCTCTTCGTCGACGGTGGCGAGAGCTACTTCTGGTGGAAGGGGCGCGGCGCGGCGGTCGACTTCTTCGACCCGGCGGCGATGGCGTGGTGGCACGGCCTGCAGGACCGCGTGCTCGACCTCGGCATCGCGGGCTTCAAGGTCGACTTCGGCGACGAGTACGTGACGTCAGACCCGGTGATGACGCACGTGGGTGCGGTGCCCAAGCAGGTCTACAGCGAGGCCTACTATCGCGACTTCTATGCCTACGGTGCCTCGCGGCTCGGCACGCGCGAATTCGTCACGATGGTGCGTCCCTACGACAAGTCGTACGGCTTCGAGGGCCGCTTCTTCGCGCGGCCCGAGCACGCGCCCGTG
>JBILLP010000143.1:0-7679 GCA_044376025.1 Bradymonadia bacterium | reverse complement strand
CATGTACTCGTCGTCGGCGAGCTCCTCGGGGATCGGCAGCTGGTAGAGCAGGTCTGCCATGCGCTGGAAGGTCCGCCCCTTCATGAAGAAGGCGCATGCGGTCCACTCGGCCGCTCCGTAGTCGGGTATGGCATCGAAGGTACGGGCTACCTCGGCCAGCTGGTCACGGCGCTGCGTGAGCGCACGCCTCTGCTGGGCCACGGTCTCACCGAGCTGGATTGCGTCCCAGCGGTTGTAGCGGGCCATCGCCTGATCGTAGGCCAGCCTGGCGGCTGCGGCCCTCGCCTCGTAGGACTGCGGCTGCCGGGCGTTGAACTCGGTCAGGATCTGCTGGTTGACACGCGCCACCGAGCGCGAGTCATTCTGGGCTGCATAGTAGGCCGCCGTGCGACTGAGGGAGTCCACCACAGCGTCGGCAACGCTGATCAGCGGGGAGCTTGGGGCGTTGCCATACTCCCGTCTGAACCGCTCGAAGACGCGGATCATCTCGCGGCTGTTGCCGGCCTTCTCGTACATGATCCCGGCCTGGTACAGCGCTGCGGGAGCCTCCTGCGTCCGGGGATGCTTCTGGACGAAGTCGAGGTAGCCGGTGGCCGCCTCGGTGTACTTCTGCGAGTAGTCGAGCAGCTTGGCAGCCTTGAGGCCGGGGTACTCGATGCCTTCGGGATCGGAGAACCGGCGCGACTCGAGGGTCTGGAGCGTCTGGACCGCCTTGTCGAAGTCGAAGAACAGCTCCGAGTTGGCCGCGATGCGGACCAGCGACTTGTCGACCCACTCGCTGCCGGGGTAGTCCCGGTAGAGGCGTTCGAACTGCTGCATCGCGAGGTCGAACTTCTTGAGGTTCTGCTCGTAGATCAGGCCGGCGTTGTAGAGGCCAAGCGCGCCGTTCTGCTGACCGGCGAACTCATTTGCCAGCCGGATGTACTCGGCGGCGGCCTCGTCGAACTTGCCCTCGTTGACGAGCGCCTCGGCCTGCTGGGAGATCGCGCCCATCTGGTAGCGGGTGATGTCCTGCTTGAAGGCCGCCATGACCTCGGGGTCCTTGATCGCGATGCACTCACCGCGTCGGGTGACCTCATCGGCCCAGAACTCCATCTGCGCGTAGTCTCCGACATCGCGGTAGGACTCGACGAGCAGGATCGCTGCGTAGCCGGTCACATCGAGGCCGCAGTAGCCATCGAGGACGGAGACGAAGCGCTTTCGCGCCTCATCGTAGTCCTTGTACTCGTAGTAGAGGCGGGCTGACGCGAACGCGAAGTTGGCGGCGGCGTTGGGGCGCTGGTCGTCCTTGATGCCCAGCGAGATGTAGCGATCGTACGCGGCCACGAGCTTGAGGGACTGCTCGGGGATGGGCTCGCGGGCCGCAACGGTCCGCGGTGCGCCGCTGTCCTCGGACGGCTGCTGCTCGGCCGCCTGCTCGGCGGGGTCTGCCGGTCGCGACGGCCAGGCGCGGCGTTCGAGGCGCCCTGCGGTAACCTCACGTTCGAGCGCCGTCTCGTACGACTGGATCGAGAAGAGCGCCGCGTCACGCTGGTAGCGGTTCCCGAGGACCGACTCCCGGACGAGATCGAACTCCGAACCGGCCTCGGTGAACTGCTCTGAGAAGAACAGCGCCTGCGCGAGGAACATGCGGGAGTCGTAGGCCTCGGGGTCGTTCGGGTAGGCGTCGAGGAACTGCTTGTAGATCCGGGCTGCGAACCGGAACCTCTCGATCGCGCGCTGCCTGACGGCGGGGTCGCGGCTGCCGGCCGCCTCCCTGCTGATGGTGTCCGCCTCATTGTAGTAGTAGTCGGCGGAGTCCTTGAGCGACCTGCGCGTCAGCTCCTCGGCGAAGGCCATCGCCTCGGTGTTGCCGAGACGGTCCTGCGCGTGGAACCAGTCGCTGCCCGGACCGTAGAGGGCGCCGAGCTTGCCCATCTCCTCGAGGGCGGCGTCGAAGTACTGGCGATCGAACTGGCCAGCCCTCGAGTAGGCATCGACGATGACCTTGTGGCGCCTCGGGTTGTCAGGATCGAGCGGGGTCCGGGCGATCACGTCCTTGAGGAGATCGACGGCGAAGGTGAAGCGCTGGTTCTCGATCAGGATGCCGGACAGGCGGTCGAGCACCGACAGGGTGTCCTCGTCGGTTGCATCGCCGAGGTAGCGCTTGACGCGCGTCATCAGGAAGTCGGCGTCGCGCGAGCCATCGAGGTTCCAGTCCTCCTCGGCGAGCGTGATCGCGGTGTACTGGAGCGCCTCTTCCTTGAGGGCGGCGGTCTCATCGCTGCCGATCTCACGGTAGAGCGCGAGGAGCTGCTGGAAGGTCTTGAGGGCGGCGTCGTACCGGTTGAGCAGGTAGGTGGCCCAGCCGAGCTTGAAGAGCGCCTTGTCGGTGATGCGCGACCGCGGGTAGGTGAGCGCCTTCTCGTAGGCGGCGCGCGCGGGCTCGAACTTGTCCTCCTTGAAGAAGGACTCGCCGATGCGCACCCAGGCCTCCTGCGCGAACCGCGACTCCGGGAAGCGGTCGACGAGGGCCTGGTAGGAGGAGCGAGAGCGTGGATCGCCCGCCTCGCCGTAGCAGTACCCGATGAGGTAGTAGGCGCCGTCAAGCTGCCGGTAGGACGGGAACTCCTGGATCAACCGCTCGAAGATTGCGATCGTGCGGGAGAAGTCCTTGGAGGGCTCGCTCGGCTCATCGGCCAGCAGGCCCCTCTCGAACTTCTCGACATCGGCGAGATAGGCGTCGTTGCGCTGGTTGTAGGCGTCGCTCTCCTTCTCAAAGTGGAGTTCGGCGAGCCGGTAGAGGACGTCTGGGGTGATGGTCGGGTTCGAGGGGTAGTCCGCCAGGAAGCGCTCGAAGTCGAGGATCGCGAGCTCTCGCCGGGCGCGCTCCTCGACCTTCCGCGAGTCGATGCCGGCGTTGTAGAAGTCGAGCAGCGCCGTCCGCTGCCTACGGTACTCGTTGCGGGACAGCTCAAGCACGGTTCGCCGGTAGTCCTCGAGCTCGCTGCCGTAGGCGTCGATCGCAGCGTCGAAGCCATCGAGCAGCGGAGCCGCCGAGGGAGGCAGCGCCGAGGAGCGAGGCATTGGGCGGCCGATGGGCTCCGCCGCGGTGGCCGCGCCTGAACCCTCGATGCCGGACAGGGAGGGGATCGCTGACGGCGAGGACTGCTGCGCCGTGGCCGAAGCTGGCAAGGACAGCATGCCAAGCGACAGCGCCGAGCTGAGGGAGAAGGCGGCGAGTTGGCCGCGACCGAGACGGTGGTGTCGTCGACTCATGGCGGTGCAGCCTATTGATCCTTGAGGATTTCGGCGAAGTCCTTGTCGAGGATGTCCCGGGCGCTGTCGCGCTGCCGGTACAGCTCATCGATGGCTTCGGAGAGGTTCTCCTTCTGACGCCACGAGACATCGAGGATGCCGCGGTTGGCGCGCAGGAGGAGATCATTCAGCCGGTCGCGCGCGGCGATGAAGCTGCGCTGCGCGACGGCACCGGTGATGCGCGTGACCTCGGCCTCGAGCCCGGAGAGGCGGCCCTTGAGCGACTCGACCCGGGCGCGCTCCTGCTCGATGGCGCCACGCACGGTGGCGACCTTCTCGGAGACGTTGCGGTCAATGGCGGCGAAGTAGTCGTCGAGCTGGGTCTGGAAGCCCGCGACCTCCTGCCGGATGGTGTCGGCCTTGGCGAAGGTGTCCGCAGCGGACACGCCGCCGCGGCGGGCCCGCAGGAAGGCGGCCTCCTCAGCGAGGACCTCACGGAAACGGGTCCGGAGTTCGCGTTCGGCGGCTCCGAGGTCGTCTGCGATGCCGACCGCGACGCTCTGCGCGGCGACCTCTCGCTGCACGACGTAGCTCTGGTCGAGCCGGGTCTGGAACTCCCGCTGCATCTCCTCGATGCTGTTGAACATCGTCTGGGCAGACTGTCGGGTGATCCTGCCGTTTCGCTGGTTGTCGCCGGTGATGTCACGGAGCTGCCGGAGCCCATCGAGCGCCTCGCTCGCCTCTCGCTGGGCGGCGAAGAGCTCGAGGCTGATGCCCCGGATGCGGCGCATCCGCTCCTCCTGACGCTCGGTGATCTGGGCGAAGGAGCGGGGCTGCCCGCGCACCGAGGCCTCAAGGGCCATGCGTCGGGCCTTGATGGACTGGTACTGCCGCTCGGACTCGCGGTCGAGGGTCGGCACAACCTTGGCGCCCTCCTCGTCGAGCGCATCGATCAGCAGGTTGAGGGACTGCATCTCGAGCTCGACGCCACGGGCCCAGCCGTCGCGGAGCTGCGGGAAGATGTTGACACGGCTGCGGGTGTTGACGCCGGTATCGAGCTCGTACAGCGCATTCTCCGCGTCACGGACATCGACGCGCGCGGCGCTGATGTCGCGCGAGAGCGCCTGGGCGTCCTGCAGCTGAGCGTCCTGAGTGAAGAAGGACTCGACGAACGGAGGAATCGCCAGCGCCTGGTCCGAGGGGTTCACGAGGTAGGCGTAGAAGGACTCTGGGCTCTCGTGCGTGGCGACGATCGCATCGAGGCCGCGCACATCGGACCTGTACTGCCTGAGCACGAGCTGGAACGAGGTGCTCGCCTCGTTGTAGCGCTCCTCGCGGAGGTTGAAGTCCCCGATCAGCAGGGCGGCCTCGGGCGAGTAGTACCGGAGCTTGCGGTCGCTGATCGCGAAGATCTGGAGCCTGCGGAGCGTGATGATGGCCTCACGGAGGCGGTTCTCGCGCTCGAAGCACCACGCCGTCTCGTAGAGCGACGCCTTGTACTGGGGGGAGGCGGGATCGACCTCTGCGTAGGCATCGAGCGCCTGTCCGTACTTCTTCTGCTCATAGAAGACGCGGGCACGGGCGAGGCGGGCGAGGTTGAGCACGGAGATGAGGTCGGGGGGCAGTTCGCGCGACTGCAGGAGGCCGATCAGGGCCTCGTACTGCGCCTGCGCGTCATCGAGGCGCCCGAGGCGGACCATCGACGTCGCGGCGAAGTAGGTGCTGCGCGCGCCGAGGTCTGTGGTGATCGGGATCTGCTGGAAGCTTGCCAGCGCCCCCTGGTAGTCGCCCTGGGCGTAGAGGCTCTTTCCGCGGATGTAGGCGATCTCAGGCCCGAGCGAGCCGACCTGGTCCCTCGAGAACTGGTTGTACATCGCGTCGAGACCGGCGAAATCGCGGTCCTTGAAGGCGACCTCGAGGAGTCGCCTGGCGGCGGGCAGCGCGTACTGCGGGTCGCGGGAAGTGACCAGCTGCTGGAAGTAGATCTTGGCGAGGCCGAAGTTGCGGAGCTGGTACAGCGACTCAGCGAGCATGAACCGCGCGTCGCCGATACCGGCGCTGGCCGCGTATCGGGGCTCGTCGACGATCTGCGACAGCAGCAGTGCCGAGGCGTTCCAGTCACCGATCCTGAACCGAAGCTGCCCGTCGGCGATCTTCGAGACGATGTCGAAGTCCTGCTTGAACTCTGCGGGAACGACGAACTGGGACCGGAGCGTGGAGAGCCTGGGGGTGAGGGTTCTCGCGTCGCCCACGGCGGTGTCGAGGGAGGCCGCGGAGACGTGGGACGCGACCACGGTGGTCGCAAGCAACAGGCTCCAGGCGGCCGTGCACGCCGAGCGTCGCATGCCAGCGGCCATGGTCACTGCCCGTTCGACGGGGCGGCATCCCCTTGGGCTGCGTTACCCTCGCGGGTCGCACCCTCGAAGAGGACCTCGAACTTGATGGCAAAGCGGCCCGCGTCGGTGAAGGCGCCACGGCCGGTGTCGTAGGCAACCGCGGCCAGCGCCACGGTACGGCCCTCGTCGACGGTGAAGGCGTAGTTCGCGGACTTCTCGAGCGTCAGCTCGTTCATGTAGGAGAAGGCTCCGCCGACGTTGCGACCCCTGAAGCGCATCTGGACGGTCAGGGTATGCGGGCCCGGGAGCACCGACGCGTCGAACACCGAGAAGCGCGGATCCTCGAGGCTGCTCGAGATCTCGATCCGGTTGCCATCGAGGATGTAGGCGACATCGACGAGCTGGAACTGGGCGCCGAGCTCGTTGCGGTGCTCGATCGCGGTCTTCGAGCCACCGATGGTACGCCGCAGCACCTGCTCCCGCAGCAGGAAGAGGCGGGACTTCGACCTGAACACGTCCTGCTTGAACGCGTTGACCCGGGTCTCGAGCTCGTTGAGGCGCAGGTCGAAGTTGACGTCGCCGGTTGGGGTGCTGGGCTGCGCCTGCGTCGCCGGCACCTGGGCGTTTGCCAAGGGCGCCGCCGAGACCAGCAACCCGAGCAGGGAGAATCGAACGAGATCCCGCGTCATTCTGAAGGCTCCGAGAGGAGACCCGCCACCACTACCTGGACGGGCGCGTTTGCGAGAGGATGCTGAACCGGGGTCGCATAGAGTGTACGCTCGTGAAAGTCACGCGTCATGTGTAGGTGGGACAGCCTGTCCCCACCCAGGGGACTGCCGGGACGTTTCGATCGCCGCAGGCCCACTACATGGTCGGACTCGCTACCAACTCTCCACGGAGCGACGCAAGTGCCGGGCGTCGGGCCACGCCTTGCCTGCGGCCCCGGTGGTACTTCGCGGCCTGGCTCGGCGTCGCCCTCGCATCAAGCGCCTACGCGCCCACCGCGAGGGCAGGAGCAGCCCGGGCCGAACTGCTCGACTGGTCGGGGCCCTCGTTCAGGGTCGCCTTCAACGGGGCGTGGGCGGCCTGGTGGTCGGCGCCACCCGGGCGGACCTACCGGGTCGGGGCCGACGGGGCGGCAGCACCCTGCGGGCCCCGGTGCTCGGGGGGCGCCGGTGACTGGCTGACGTGGGCGCCAGACCCTGTCCGCGACCAGACGGGTGTCCCGCGCCGGTACGCCGGCTGGCGATCCGGCCAGAGCTGGTACCTGACCGCGGAGTCGGCTGGCCTGCCCGACGGGGTCGTCGTCGACGGCGGCGAGGCGCCGCTGGTGCCGGCGGCGACCGGCGTGTTTGCGGTCGGCGGAGAGCAGGCTGGCTGGGCGGGCGCGTGGCTCGGCGGGGAGTTTGCCCGGCGGCAGGACGCGGGCAGCCCGGTTGCGGTTGCGACCGCGCCCGAGCTCCGGGCCCTCCTCGATGCCGTGCACGCAGCAGCGGTCGGGGTCGAGCAGTCGCAGCGCTGCCTCGTGCCCGGGCGGCTCGACGTGATCGTGATCCCGGCTGAGGAGGGTGCGTCGGCGAACGGAATGGGGCGGGTGGCGGGCGCGGTGCTCGAGCTTCCGACCTCGCCGCTGCCCACCGACGAGCTGACGGCGCTGCTCGCCCATGAGGCGATGCACCGGCTTGTCGGGATCGAGCTGCGGGTCCCTGACCGCGACGAGGACCGCTGGCTGCTCGAGGGGGTGACGGAGTACCTGGCGCTCTGGCTGCTCGCCGACCAGGATGCGTCGTGGCGCCCCCGGTTCGTGCGCCGCCTCATGCAGGCGCACGCCGCCGACGGCAGCGCCCCGGCCGGCGGCGTGAGCGACTCGGCGGCCTACCACCTTGGGTTCGCGCGCGCCGCTTGGCTCGACGGGGCGCTGCGGGCTGCGCCGGGTGCCGGCGGGCTGTCGAGCCTTCTCGCAGGGTTCAAGGGAAAGGCCGTGGTGACGGGGGCCGACGTGGAGTCGGCGGCGCTCGTCCGCCTGCGTGCCGAGGAGCGACGACGCTGGGCGGCTTCGCGGAACCGGCCGGATCTGCTCGTCGAGTCGCTCGTCGGCCGGATGCG
>JBILLP010000142.1:0-7761 GCA_044376025.1 Bradymonadia bacterium | reverse complement strand
GCTCCTCGACCTCGACGCGGAGCGGACAGCCCCGAAACGAACCGACCAGAAGGCCCGGCGCCCTGAGGTCTGCCACAAAGCCGCGGTCGGCGAAGGCGCGGGCGTCGGCTTCGGAACCCCAGACGATCGCGTCGCCGAAGTGGGCCGCGTAGGCGGCGATCACCGACCGGAGCGCCACCTTACGCAGGTCGTCCTCGGGGGTCGCGGGGTCGCGCAGCACGCGCCAGTAGTCGCGCGGTGGTACCGGCGCGAAGAGCTCCGCAAGGCTGGCCTTGAAGACGTACGGGTGCGCCTGCGGCAGGTTGGCGAAGAAGTAGGGCGCCATGCCGCCCTCTGCCGCCACGAAGAGCAGTCCGACGTTGAGGAACGGCTGAGCAAAGGGCACCTCTGCCTCAAGGTCGTCGAAGGCGCGCGGACCGATCGGATCGGCGATCACCGGCAGGCGCGTGCCCGACCTGACGAGGTCTGCCTGGAGCGGCCCGACGAGCGGCTGCGCCGCCGCGGCGAGCCCGGCGTTGTGGTCGCGGGTCCAGGCGGTGCTCGAGACGGCGAAGGCGACGAGGATCACCGCCAGCCCGGCACGCAGCAGGCGCGGCGCACGCTCGACCGGCAGGGACAGCGCCGCGAGCAGCGTGGCCAGCGGCACGGGCCGCGGAGCGAAGAACTGCCAGCCGGCCAGGTTGATCGGGGCAAGCAGCGCGAGGCATGCGAGCGAAGCGGCCGCGGTCGCCAGGGCGAGGTCGCGGGGCCGCGCGCGCCGCGAGGCCGCAAGCCAGAGGTTCACCGCCACGCCGATCGACGCGATCACGAGCGGCAGGATCACACGCCAGGGTGGTCCCGACGAGAAGGTGCGTGCGAGCATCACCAGGCGCTCCCCCAGCTCTGCCGGCCATGGAGGCATGTCGAGCGTCGCGCCGTAGGCGTCTCCGATGGTCTTGGCGACCAGGGCGGTCTTCAGCGCCACGGCGACCGCCGGTGCCCCGACGAGCGCCGCGGCCCCGAGCGCGCGGATCCGGGCGTTCGGGCCGGACTCCCACACCCAGGCCAGCGCGATCACCCAGCCAACGAACGCGGCGGCCGCCACATGGCAGAATGCCAGCACCAGGAGCAGCGCCGAGAGCAGCGCCAGGCGCCCGCGCCCACGCGGCTCCGGGGCGAGGGCCACCCAGAGCGTCACCAGCCCAAGGCCCGAGCCGAGCGCAAACGAGTAGAACCCCATGTAGAGGCACCACTGTCCGGCGGTCGCGACGCCGAGCAGGGCGAGCCAGCGGCGAGGACCTGGCAGGCGACGCGCCAGCAGCCAACCCCCGAGCGACCAGAGCCCGACGATGCCGCCAAGCAGCCAGGCGTGTGACCTTATCCAGCCGACGTGTGGCTCGAGCAGCCCCATCACCGCGATCGCGCCCAGCGCAGAGGTCTGGCTGCCCGGGACGACGAAGTCGGCGTAGCCGCGCGCGGGGTCGGCGATGTGGTTGCGCACCATCATCGAGAGGATGTGGTGCGGGCCATCGTGGGTCGGGAGCAGATCGGGGCCGGCGAAGGCGAAGACCGTCAGCGCTGTCAGCACAAACCAGATGAGGCCCGCGACGCCGTCGCGGCGGCGGTTCGGGTTGGTGGAGGCTTCGGGGGCGGGTTCGGGCATCCAGCGGCTCGCTGCGGCAGGCCTGCGTGGGTACCTCGACCGGGGATGTGCGTCCAGCGGCGCGGCCCGAACCAGCCGGGCGGCCCCGGGGCACGCTGCGGCCGGCGACGAGATTTTGGCCCGAATTGGGTGCGCCGGTCGGGGCGGGTGGCACCAACCGTGGCATCGTACCGCAGCATCCCGTACAGGACGGGGGCTCCCCGCACCCTCGCTCCCCGAGGCCGCCACGATGTCCAGGCACTCCGCACCCGCATGCCTCCTCCTCTGCCTTGTGTGTCTCGTCGGCTGCGGCCAGAGCGACAGCGCCGCGCCGGCGGGGTCTGACCGCGACACCGGCGCCGACGCGGCCGCCGATGGGCGGCCGACCTTCGAGGATACCGGCGCGACCGACGACGCCCCTGCGGCAGATACCGGCAACGCCGGCGACACCGGCATCGCCGACACCGGCACCGGCGACACCGGCGCCGACACCCGCATCGACACATCGCCCCCAGACACCGGCTCCGTCGACACGGGCGCCGACACGTCGGTGGCCGACGTGGGGCCGGCCGACCCGGCGATCCGCGCGGCCTATGACGGCGCGGCGGCCGCCCACGACGCCGCGACGACGACCTTCTGCGACTGCTACCGCGACGGCGCGCCCTACAACGGCAACGACGCGACCTGCAGGGCGGAGCTCGCGCGGCTGGCCCCGATCTGGCTCGCCTGCGACGAGTCGGTGGCGGCGACCTACCCCGCCGACGCAGAGGCCTTCTGGGGCTGCCGGGCGCAGGTGGCCACCGACATGGGGAGCTGCTTCGCGGGCTGCGCGGGCCGCATCCAGGCGGTGACGGGCTGCGTGCTCACCGCGGCGACGTCTGCGGTGGCGTGCGGCCAGGGGCGCGACCCTGCCTTTGTCGCGGCCTACGAGGCCTGCCACCCGTGACGGCCGCCGGCTGTGGGTCAGCGCGGCGAGGTGCGGACGAGCCGGAAGCCGATGTCGTTGCGCCTGAAGGCGGGGCTCGCGTTGTTGCGGTAGGCGGCTCGGACCTTGTCGGCGGCGCTGTTCCAGCCACCACCGCGGAGTGCGCGGGTGGTCCCCGACGCGAAGGTGCCGCCGAGGGGGTCGGTGAGCGGACCGGCGGGGTAGCCGGTGAAGACATCGAAGGTCCACTCCCAGACGTTTCCGCCGATGTCGTAGAGCCCCCAGACGTTGGGCGCCTTGGTCGGGGTGATGCGTGACGAGATGCGGGGCTGCGCGGAGGAGTTCGACTGGTACCAGGCGATGAGTCCTGCGTTGGCGTCGGTGGTGGCGTTGGCGAGGTCGCCGTTGTAGAGCGCGGTGGTGGTTCCGGCGCGGTAGGCGTACTCCCACTCCGACTCGGTGGGGAGCCGGTAGCCGAGGCAGGAGGTGCCGGCGAAGGAGTAGTCGGTCGTTGTGGCGGAGCAGAGCGTAATGCCGTCTGACCATTCGGCGACGGTGCTCGAGCAGCTCGGCAGCGTGTAGCACGAGGGTAGCCCTTCGCGCGCCGACAGCCAGTTGGCGTAGGAGATGGCGGTGAACCACTCGACCATCTCGACCGGGCAGTCGTCACCCAGGGTGCAGGGGCTCGTCAGGCTCGGGTTGACGCCGCTCGAGGCGACCTTCCACTGCCTCACGGTGGTCTCGCCCGCGGCGACGAAGAGCGCCCGTGAGATCGTGACGCTGTGCAGGATCTCGTTGGCGAGGCGTCCGACCTCGGTGGTCGGGGCGCCCATCGTGTAGGTTCCGGCCGGAACGTACTCGAAGCGGAAGTCGACGGCGTCGTTGGCGTCGCCGTCGGCGTTGAGGTCGACGGTGGGCACGCAGGCGCCGATGAGGCAGGGTGTCGCGCCGCCGACGCAGTTCAGCGAGCAGTCGCCCGAGCTGCACTGCGCATCGGAGGCGCACGGAGCGCCGAGCCCAGACTTGCAGATGTTGCTGCAGGCGTCGGTGTTGACGGTGTTGCCGTCGTCGCATGCCTCGACGCCCGCTCGCACGAAGCCGTCGCCGCACGTCGCCGCCACACAGGTCGCGAGGCAGGCGTCGGTGTTCACGCCGTTGCCGTCGTCGCACGCCTCGACGCCCGCTCGCACGAACCCGTCTCCACACGTCGCCGTCGCGCAGGTGGTGAGGCAGGCGTCGGTGTCGCTCCCGTTGCCATCATCGCACGCCTCGACGCCGGCCCGAACGACACCATCGCCGCAGCTCGCCGCCACGCAGGTCGTCAGACAAGCGTCGGTGTTGCTTCCGTTGCCGTCGTCGCACGCCTCGACGCCCGCTCGCACGAAGCCGTCTCCACACGTCGCCGCCGCACAGCTGTTCGTGCACGCATCGGTGTTGCTCCCATTGCCGTCGTCGCACGCCTCGACGCCTGCGCGCACGAAGCCGTCTCCACACGTCGCCGCCGCACAGCTGTTCGTGCACGCATCGGTGTTGAGCGCGTTGCCGTCGTCACACGCCTCGACGCCCGCTCGCACCAGCCCGTCGCCACACGTCGCCGCCACACAGCTGTTGGTGCAGCCGTCGGTGTTGAGCGCATTGCCGTCGTCACACTCCTCGACGCCCGCTCGCACGAACCCGTCGCCGCACGTTGCCGCCACGCAGCTGTTCGTGCAGCCATCGGTGTTACTCCCATTGCCGTCGTCGCACGCCTCGACGCCCGCTCGCACGAAGCCGTCTCCACACGTCGCCGCCTCGCAGCTGTTGGTGCAGCCGTCGGTGTTGCTGCCATTGCCGTCGTCGCACGCCTCGACGCCCGCTCGCACCAGCCCGTCTCCACAGGTCGCGACCACGCAGCTGTTGGTGCAGCCGTCGGTGTTGCTCCCATTGCCGTCGTCGCACGCCTCGACGCCCGCTCGCACCAGCCCGTCTCCGCAGGTCGCGACCACACAGCTGTTGGTGCAGCCGTCGGTATTGCTCCCATTGCCGTCGTCGCACGCCTCGACGCCCGCTCGCACGAACCCGTCGCCGCAGCTCGGCAGCACGCAGCCGACGAGGCATGCGTCGGTGTTGACGCCGTTGCCGTCGTCGCAGGCTTCGCCAGGCTGCACGACGCCATCGCCGCAGCCTGCCGAGGTGCAGGCGTTGGTGCAGGCGTCGGCGTCATTGGTGTTTCCGTCGTCGCACTCCTCGACGCCGAAGCGAACGAACCCATCGCCACACACAGAGGCGACGCAGGCGTTGGTGCAGGCGTCGGTGTTCACGCCGTTGCCGTCGTCGCACGCCTCGACGCCCGCTCGCACCAGACCGTCGCCGCAGGTCGCGGCCGCGCAGCTGTTGGTGCAGGCGTCGGTGTTCACGCCGTTGCCGTCGTCGCACGCCTCGACGCCCGCCCGCACCAGCCCGTCGCCACAGGTCGCGGCCACACAGGTGGTGAGGCAGGCATCGCTGTCGCTCCCATTGCCGTCGTCGCACGCCTCGACGCCCGCTCGCACCAGACCGTCGCCGCAGGTCGCGGCCACACAGCTGTTCGTGCACGCGTCGGTGTTGCTCCCGTTGCCGTCGTCGCACGCCTCGACGCCCGCCCTCACGAACCCGTCGCCGCAGGACGGCAGCACGCAGCCGACGAGGCAGGCGTCGGTGTTGACGCCGTTGCTGTCGTCGCAGGCTTCGCCGGGCTGAACGAAGCCGTCGCCGCAGGTCGCGTTGGTGCAGCTGTTGGTGCAGGCGTCGGCGTTGTTGGTGTTCTGGTCGTCGCACTCCTCGAGGCCGGCGCGCACGAACCCGTCGCCGCAGGTCGCGACGACGCAGGTCGAGAGGCAGCCGTCGGTGTCGACGGTGTCGCCGTCGTCGCAGGCCTCGAGACCGGCGCGCACGAACCCATCGCCGCAGCGGGCGTTCTGGCAGCTCGTGGGGCAGGCGTCGGTGTTGCTGGCGTTGCCGTCGTCGCACTGCTCAGCGAGCAGGCTGTCGACGCGCGTGTTGCCGCAGACGGCGACCCAGCCCGTGTCGACCGCCTGAACGGGGGAGGCGCCGTCGGCGGAGACGGTGAGGCGGTAGGTCCAGACGTCACGGATGCGAGCTGGCGCGGCGACCTCGAGGTCGCCCGATGCCACGGTCGAGGCGTAGGGGAGGAGCTCCCACGTGGTTCCGTCGAGCGACCGCTCCAAGGTGCGCGAGGGGTTCGCCGCAAGCCGAGCGCCCGAGCCGGTGGCCCCCGTGCTCAGCGAGGCGCCGGCGGCGGCGCGAAGGGTGTACGTCCGCGACGCGCCGGCGGCGGCGGTTCCGGCGCCGACGGTGAGCGGGATCGCCGAGGCGGAGGTTCCGTCGCCCGCGACGAGCGAGACGCCCGAGAGCGAGCCAAGCGGCGCAGAGGTGTCGAGGTAGCTCGTGGCGCCGGCCGTGAGCGAGACCCCGCCGCCAGACCATGAGAGCTCGTAGCCATCGATCGTGCGGGCGCCGGCGAACCCGGTGTCGGGGCTGCTCTGTGCGCCCTCTCCGGCGGGAACGATCGCGGCGACGCGGTAGGTCGAGGTCGAGCCGGGGCTCGCGGTCGATACAGACCAGCCGAGGGCGACATGGGCGGAGTTGTTCGTGCTCGCGGTCAGCGCGGTCGGAGCTGTCGGTGCCGGCGCGACCGACGAGGCGTCGAACCAGCTCGTGACGGCGCCGAGGACGGCGACGGAGACACCGTCGCGATAGACGCGGTAGCCAGTGGCTCCGGTCACCGCACTCCAGGTCAGCGTGACGCCCTCTGACGAGGTGCCGTCGGAGGCGCGGACGTCGGCTGGCGCGGCGGCGAGGGAGCAGACGCCGCCGCCGCAGGCGAGGCCCGACTGGCAGTCGGCGCTCGCGGTGCACGACTGCCCGAGGGTGAAGCAGCCGGCGCGGTTGTCGACGACACCGTCGCAGTCCTCGTCGCGGCCGTCGCAGGTCTCCGCGATGTTCACGATGACGCGACCGTCGAAAGTGAACCGGTCGCCGGCGATGTTCTCGAAGGCCCACTCGCGGCTGGCGGCGTTGCCCGGGCCCGGCGCGGCGGCGAGGTCGCCGTAGCCGAAGAGCCCGTAGGTGTTGATCAGCCCCGGCACGTCGTCGGAGTTCAGCGGCGCGTGGCCGATGAGGGGCACGATGCTGAGGAGCTGCGCGTAGACCTGCCGCTGCGGGACCGTGTAGAAGGAGCGGAGCGTGACGTCGCCGCAGAAGGCGGGCAGGACGCCGTCGTAGGCGGTGCACTCGGCGTTGTTGCCAATGCGGGTCGTGACGAGCTCGACCGTGTTCGGGGGGCCCGAGCCGGGGATGCCGTCCTGAAAGACCGTCAGCGCGCAGACGCCTTGGGCGATCTCGCGACGACCGGCCTCATCGAGCGACTCCGGCGCGACGGGGTGAAGCTCGAACGTGCCTCGGGCGACATCGACCTCACCCCGGAACCGGGCCACGACGACGTCGCCCGGCCGAAGCGCCGGCGTCTCCGCCCCGGGCGCGGTCAGCCCGCCGGACGACGTCTCGGGACGCTCCGGGCCGATGCCCTCGTCGCAGGCCACGAACAGGGGCAGCAACGCGAACCCACCCAACAGCAGCGACCGATTCTTCAGATGCATGACAACGCCTCGACCAGTGGACTCCAACACGCCGACAGGCACCCTTGGTCATGTGTCACGCAGGTGACACCGAGGGCCGACCAAAACGGTCCAAATTTCACGGCTGACCGACAACCCTTCATCGCCGGCCACGGACCCATCACGGTCAATCGACCACCTGCACCCTGACGATGCGGTAGCCGTCGCCGTCGCGGTGGATCCAGGGCCCCAGCCCCGCCTTGCGCAACTCGCTGATCGCCACGTAGACGCGGGCCCGGGCGGCGTGGGGCAGCGCGCGCTCGCCAACCCAGCCCGCCTCGAACAGGTCGTCGGCGCGCAGCGCCGGCCGGTCGGGTCGCAGCGTCTCGAGCAGCGCCGCGACCATGCGCCGCAACGTCGGGCGGCGCGAGAACGCGACCCGGCCCTGTCCCGGCACGTCGAACCAGCTCCCGTCGCGCGCCGCGGTGGCTCCTGAGTACGCGCGGCGGACCTCGCGCGCCAGCCGCGACCACACGCCGCGCGGCAGGTCGGCAAACCCACCCTCTGTGGAGACCTCGCGTCGAAGCTCGCCGGTCTCCGCAGAGGTCGCCGGACCGGCG
>JBILLP010000141.1:0-7773 GCA_044376025.1 Bradymonadia bacterium | reverse complement strand
GACCGACCCCGACAACTGCGGGCGCTGCGGCAACGCCTGCGCCGTCGGAGCTGCCTGCGACGCCGGCAGCTGTGCCTGCCCAGGTCGCCAGACCGACTGTGACGGCACCTGCACCGACACGCGGATCGACGAGCAGAACTGCGGACGCTGCGGGAGCACCTGCAGCGGCCGCGAGACCTGCACCGGCGGCGCCTGCTCCTGCCCCGCCACCGCCACGCTGTGCGGCGCGGACTGCACCGACACGCTGACCGACGCGAACAACTGCGGCGGCTGCGGCATCGTCTGCGCCGCGGGCACCGGGTGCGAGGCCGGTGTCTGCGGCTGCCCCTGCGGCGGCGACACCTGTGACCTCGGCACCTGCTTCATCCTGCCGCCCGGGGCGCCGGCGGCGCGCGCGACCACCACGATGTTGCCCCAGCTCAGGGCGCTCGACCTGGCGATCTCGATGGACGTCACCGGATCGATGAGCACCCCCATCGGCGCGGTGCAGGGCGCGCTGAACGCCTCGCTTGGTAGCGCGATCACCGCGCTCGGGCTCTCCGCCACCATCGGCATCTCCTCGTTCGCGGACTTCCCCTGCTCACCCTACGGTGGTTCCGGAGACATCCCCTTCAGCCTGGTTCAGCGCCAGACCAACGACTACGACAGCCTCGCGGCCGCCGCGCTCGGGCTCCGCCCGCAGAGGGGCGGCGACCTGCCTGAGTCGGGGATCGAGGCACTCTACCAGATCGCCACGGGCGTCGGTCGCGCCACGACAAGCTGCTCCGGCGCGACCGGGAGCTACGGCATCAGCCCCTTCAACAGTGCTACGGGCCTTGTCCCGGGCGTCGCCGATGGTCCGCTCGGTGGCATGGGCTTTCGGCGGGGTGCGCTGCCCCTGATCGTACACGTGACCGATGCGCTCTCCTCGGCGCGTGGTGAGTCGGCGTACCCGTATGGGGCCGCGCGCGAGGAGGCCACAGGCTCGGTCCGCAACCTTGGCGGTCGGATCGCCTCGATCGCCATCGACACCTCCTTCCCCCCCGCTCCGGCAGCGGGGCTGCTCCCCGAGCTCCAGGAGTTTGCCACCCAGACCGAGGCCGTCGTCCCGGCCTGCGCCTGGGACGGCGCGCGCCCGCCAGGCTGCGCTGCCGGCCAGTGCTGTACCGGCCTCAACCGGACCGGGGTCGCCGCGACGCCCACCGGCCCTTGCCCTCTCGCCTACCGGGCGAGCGCGCCGACCTCGTCGGTCACCTCCACGATCCTCCTCGACGCGGTGGAGCGCCTGCAGAAGAACGCCCGCTTCGTCACCAACCTCGTGACGCGCCGCGACGAGGCGGAGTTCACGCGCTCGGGCATCGACACCTCCTGCCTCGTCTCGCTGGTCATCCCGAACTACGTCGTGACGCCAGGCACCTGCGATCCGAGCGAGCCCCAGGTCAGCTTCTCGGGCGACGGCTACATCGGCGTCCACAGCGGCGACGAGCTCGGTTTCGACATCGAGCTCGACAACAACTGCATCGCCTCGACCGGGTCGCTCCGGGTCTATGTGGTCTACTTCGACCTGCTCGGACCGAACGACACGGTGCTCGACACCATCTCGCTCTCGGTCGCCGTCCCCTGACCCCGGCCGCGACCGGGGGCGGGGGTCACCGCCAGCTCTCGGGGTAGCGAGGGAGCTGCTGCGTGCCGTCGAGCATCGGGATGACGTCGATGCCGAGCGTCGCCTGCACCGCGGAGAGGCGCTGCGTGACGCCGACCGCCTGCATGCGGTTGCGATCCTGGAACCAGCTCATCGCCTGGTAGGTGAGCCGCACCTGGGTGACCTGCTCCTCGTGCAGCACCGAGTCGCCGACCAGCAGCACCCGCTTGCCGCTGCCCAGCGTGACGAGGAGCGCGATCTCCTCGAGCGACGACCCCTTGTAGGCGACGGCAACCACGGAGCCGTCGCCGAAGAGGTCCTCGGACTTGCGGCCGCCGAGCGTGCCGCCGGCTCCGAGCGAGACGCCCTGGATGCGCGACTCGAGCTCGCGCGACCAGTCGGGGTCGTAGCCGAAGCGCCAGGGCCATGAACGGCCGAGCGCGGTGCTCAGCTCGCCACTGCCGACCAGGATCGGGGTTGCGGCGTCGAGGCTCCAGATGCCGCCGAGGTTGTACCAGCGCATCGTGGGCAGGATGACCCGGTCGATGCGCACGGAGCGCAGCGCGTCGCCGACCGCGGTCCCGGGCTGTGAGGCGCCGAAGGGAGTCCCGACCTTGAACCCGACGTGGCGCTCGTTGTGCTGCGCAGAGATGCCCGTGCCGAACAGCAGCGTGCCCGACGGGTGCCGGATCAGCGCCGCCCTGAAGGTCACTGGCACCCGCGTCAGGCCCAGCCCCTGCACGACGTGGTTGCCGATCGTCGGGGCCACCCCGGTCTCGACGAAGCTCAGCGACACGTCGACGGGCGACGTGGGCAGGGGCGGCGCGGTGACCGGGACCGGCTCGTCGGGCGCCACCGAGAGCGGGTAGAAGTGCGCCGCCTCGAAGGCCGCCCAGACCGCCGCCACGCCTAGCAGGGTGCCGAGCGCGAGGCGCAACCACGAGAAGGTGGCGCAGCGGTCGGCAGCGGAGGCAGCGATGGAGGCGTCGGGGGTCGACATCGCGATGCGCTTACGCGGGGCTGGGCGCTGCGGGCAAGGGGGGCGTAGCAGGCAGCCACGATCGGGGTTCCGTGCGGCGGCGTTTCGTGTAGCCGACGGCTGTGCGCGCTGTGCCCGACGCAGGAGCCGAACATGCCCACCGAACCCCGATCCGAACCCGCCGACGACGAGCCCTCGGGGGCAGAGGTCGTGGAGTACGCCGGCTCGCTCGACCTCGTGGCGGTGGAGCGCTTTCCGCTCGACGATCCGCATTGGCGCGCGCTGCTCAAGAAGATGCTGGCGGAGCGCATCGAGCTCTGGCTGCGGCACGATAGGCCGAGGCTGGCGCAGGCGCTCTACCGGCTCGATGTCGATGAGGGCCCGGTGGCGGCGGCGCTGTCGTACCATGCGGGGCACGACGCCGCGGAGCGTGTGGCGGAGCTCGTGCTCGAGCGGGTCGAGTCGCGCGTTCGCAACCGCGATCGACTCGAGGCGATGCTCCGGGCGTGATCGGCCACCGGCCCCCGAAGTCGGCTCGCGGCAGCTTGACCGTAGCGCACCGGGGCCGGTAAGCCGCCGCCTCCGTGGACCCTGAGGCGTCGATGTCGTCTGCGAAACGATCGATCACCAAGCATGACCCTGCGACCGGTGACCTGATCGGCGAGTTCGAGATGGCCACGCCCGAGGAGGTCGAGGCCGCCGTGGCGCGGGCACGAGCCGCCGCGAGAACCTGGTCCGAGACGCCGCTCGAGGTGCGGCTCGACATCGTCGGCCGCCTCAACGCCGTGATCGCCGAGCAGGGCGAGGCGTGGGCCCGCGAGCTGTCGCGCGACACCGGCAAGCCCTTCGTCGAGGCGCTGATGACCGAGATCTGCTCGGTCCCGATGTTCATCGACTTCTACCGCAGGCAGGCGCCCGCCGTGCTCGCACGCAAGAAGGTCGCCACGCCGATCCTCTTCGAGCCGCGCACCAGCTACGTCGAGCACTACCCGGTCGGGGTCGTCGGGGTGATCTCGCCGTGGAACTTCCCCTTCAGGCTGGCGGTGGTGCCGGTGCTGTCTGCGCTGATCGCCGGCAACACCGTCGTTCTCAAGCCGTCAGAGGTCACGCCGCTGACCGCGAGGATCATCGCCGACGCCTTCTCACGGATCGGGCTGCCCCCGGGCGTCTTCGAGCTGCTGCTCGGCGACGGCGAGACGGGTGCGGCGCTGACGCGGTCGCCGGTCGACAAGCTCTTCTTCACCGGCTCGGTCGCGACGGGTCGCAAGGTCATGGCCGAGGCCGCCCGGCGGCCGATCCCGGTCGAGCTCGAGCTCGGCGGAAAAGACGCCATGATCGTCTGTGCCGACGCCGACCTCGCGCGCGCGGCCAAGGCCGCGGTGTGGGGTGGACTGCTCAACGCCGGCCAGATGTGCATCTCGGTCGAGCGCATCCTGGTCGTCGACGCCGTGCACGACGCCTTTGTCGCCGCGGTCGAGAACGAGGTCGCGCGGGTGCGGGTGGGCGAGCCGTCTGAGGGCGCCGACATGGGGCCGATCACCTTCGCGCGGCAGCTCGACACGATCGAGCGGCACGTGCGCGAGGCGGTCGCAGCCGGCGCGCGGATTGTCACCGGCGGGAGCCGGCTCGACCGGCGCGGCCGGTTCTACGCCCCGACGCTCGTGACTGGCGTCACGCCCGACATGTCGATCTACCGCGAGGAGACCTTCGGCCCGGTGCTGCCCGTCACCCGCGTGCGCGACGAGGACGAGGCGATCAGGCTCGCCAACGACCACGAGTACGGGCTGACCGCGAGCGTCTGGACGCGCGACACACGCCGGGGCCTTGCCCTGGCCTCGCGCATCGAGGCCGGCCAGGTCATGGTCAACGACCTGGTCACCTCGGTCGGCAACCCGGCGATCCCCTTCGGTGGCGTCAAGTCGAGCGGTATCGGGCGCTACCACGGCGCAGAGGGCCTGCTGACCTTCACGCACACGCGCGCGGTCATGGTCAGCCGCGGGCTCCTGGCGTCAGAGCCCTTCTGGTTCCCCTACCGCGAGAAGGAGCAGGCCATGCGGACGCTCTTCAAGGGGCTGGTCGGCTCGAGCCTGCCCCGGACGCTCGCCGGCCTCGCCGAGCTCACGCGCGCCGCGCTCTCTCCCCGCGCCCGGCAGGGCCACGACAAGGACTCGCGCCCATGATCGCTCCGCTCATCCTTGGCATCGCCGGCGGCACCGGCAGCGGCAAGACGACGGTCGCGCGGGCGATCCACGACGCGCTGCCGGCCGGCACCTGCGCCATCATCGACCACGACGCCTACTACCGCGACCTCGCGCACATCCCGACCGACGACCGCGTCGGGGTCAACTTCGACCACCCGGAGTCGCTCGAGACCGAGCTGCTGGTCGTGCACCTCGACGAGCTGCGCGCCGGTCGCCCCATCGAGAAGCCGATCTACGACTTCAAGACCCACTCGCGCCGCGCGGACACGGTGCGCATCGAGGTCTCCCCGGTGATGATCGTCGAGGGCATCCTCGTGCTCACCGACGAGCGGCTCCGGGCCCGCATGGACATCAAGGTCTTCGTCGATACCGACGCCGACGTGCGCATCATCCGGCGGATCCGGCGCGACATGGAGGAGCGGGGCCGCGCCTTCCGCGACATCCGCGACCAGTACTACGCCACGGTCCGGCCGATGCACGAGCAGTTCGTCGAGCCGAGCCGTCGCTTCGCCGACCTGATCATCCCCGAGGGGGGCCGGAACGCCGTCGCGATCGGGCTCGTGGTCGAGTCGCTGACGCGCCTGACCGAGACGGTCCGGGCGCGCTGACGGTCAGCCCGGCGTCCACTCCGCCCAGGCGTTGGGGGTCTCCCAGATGCGGAGCCGCACGACGCAGACGCCGGTGTCGGCAAGCAGCCCGCTGGCGACGCAGGCGAGCTCTGCGGCGATGTTCTCCGCGGTGGGCGGCGTCGCCATCCAGTAGACGGGGCGCCCGAGCGCCTCGTTCGAGGCGGCGAGCTGAACGACGGCCGGGTCGGGGTCGCCCTGCTGCAGGATCGCCGTGTGGTCCCAGTGCTCGTCGACCCACCCACCGACACGCTGCTTGATCACCCCGAAGTCGACGATGCGGCCGAGACCGTCGAGCGCCGCAGCCGTGCAGGTGATCTCGGCGACGTAGCGGTGGCCGTGGAAGGCGCGGCAACGCCCCTCATGCCCGGGGATCCGGTGCATGGCGTCCCATTCGATCCTTCGGGTGCAGACGATCATGTCGATGCCGTAGCGGCGAAGGCGCGGTCTGTGAACCCGTCAGGGCGACGCGAAGGCAACGTCGCAGTCCGCGAGCGCCTCGTCGCAGGCGCCGGCGAGCAGCCTCGGGCGCAGGCAGGCATAGGCCGCGTTGGTCTGCGTGGCGCACTCCCCGAAGGTGCACCCGAGCTCGTCGCCCTGGCAGCGGTTCAGGCAGGCGCCGAGCGCCAGGGTCTGCGCAGCGCACTCCGTCTGCAGGCAGGGGCGCAGTCCGCCGAGCACGCACCCGGTGCAGGAGTCGTCGGCCGAGCCGGCGCTGCAGCCGATGAAGCAGGCGAAGTCGTCGTCGTCGCAGGCGCGCACGCAGGTCTCGAAGCCGCCGCAGGTCCCCGCCTCGAACGGCACGTAGGGTGTCTCCGCGATCACGTAGTTCAGGCACATCTCGTCGGTCGTCTGCTCACCCCAGCGCACATCGCGCGGCTCCCGCGGGAGCCCATTGACGACCATCTGGTTGGCGGCGGAGTTGTCGTACTCACACCTCAGCCGAAGCGTGTCGCCGGGCCGGATCTCGGCATCGCTGCCGTCGGTGAACCGGTAGAACTGCTGCCAGTTGAAGTCCCACCGCGGGATCGAGACGAGGCACTCCTCGGCACCCGACGGACGCAGGATGTCCATGCGGATCGACGTGCCGAGCTGGTGCATGTGCGGCAGCACGCCGACGATCTTGCCGAAGATCGGCGTGGTGAAGTCCTCGGTCTGCACCGAGGCGGGGTCGCCCGCAGGGATGTAGATGCCGGTGTGGGCGAGCGGGATGATGTTGACCAGCGAGCGGGGCGTCTCGCCCTCGGGCAGCGTCCAGAGGCTCGCGCTCGTCAGGTCGATCGGCGCCGGCTCGCCGTCGGCCAGCGTCAGCGTGTTGTAGTGGAGCTGCATCACGATGCGCGAACCGGCCTCGATCCGGAGCGCGGAGCCCTCGGGGAAGACCAGCGGCACCTGCCCCGGCACCCAGCCGCCGAGCGTGACGCCGTCGCCAACACCGGGGCCGCCGAAGCAGGTGTAGCCCGGGCCCGGCTCGGCGGCGTCGGCCGCAAGCAGGTCGTCGACCGCCTCGGGCTCGACCTTGTAGAGCAGCACATGGTGCACGATCCGCGTGTCGCCGGGCGTGATCGTCGAGGCCGTGATGAAGGTGTCGCTGTCGAAGGTGAGGTCGAGCGGCTGGCAGCGGTAGTCGTCGTCGACGGTGAGCCGCGGCGCGTAGCCTTCGGCCGGCGACGTCTGCAGCGTCGGCGCCGGCAGGTCGATCCGATCGGGTGGGCCGGGCGCCACGTACTCAGCGGGGTCTCCCTCGGCGAACCCGCCGGTCATCCACTCCTCGAACGCCAGCTTCTCGTCGTTGGTGAGCGCGCGCGCGTGCTGCATCGGGCGGCAGCCGGCCTCGGGCAGCCACGGGGGCATGGTGCCCTCTGCGACCGACGAGACGATGCTCTCACCCCGGTCGGCCGCCTCGTCGTAGCTGCCGAGCGTGAAGGGCGCGTTGCCGCCGTAGGCGTGGCACTCGACGCAGTGCGCCTCGACGAGCGGCCTGATGTCGCGATGCCATGTGACCGAGGCGCCGGCGGTGTCGGGCGTGCCGGTGTCCGAGGCGGCGTCGGGCGTGCCGGTGTCCACGGCGGTGTCCTCGGGGCTGCCCGTGTCGCCGGCACTGCCGGTGTCGCCGGTACTGCCCGTGTCCGTCACGGCCGCGTCGTCGGCATTGCCCGCGCCGCCGGTGGAGCGCGCGTCGGTGCTGCAGGCCGCGAGCAGCACGGCAGCCGCAGGGAGCAGGAGTCGCAGTTCAGGACGCATGGACATGGTGCGGGACTCCCGGAGACTCGAACCGGAGGCGGCTCGATGGCGGTGAGGGTGGAGCAGCTCAGTCTGTGCCATGTTTCGCTGGTCGAGCCAAGT
>JBILLP010000140.1:0-7816 GCA_044376025.1 Bradymonadia bacterium | reverse complement strand
CGCAGAGCTGGCCCGCGGAGTCCCCGCCGGTGGAGGGCTCCGCTGGATGACGGCGCCGCTCGATCCCCAGGCGATACTGCAGCGGGTCAGGAACCATCTCGAAGGCATCCAGCGAGCGGTGGGGCGTGTCGGCGATGCCGAGCTGCAGACATCGCGCAACGCGGTGTGGCTGTCCTTCAACCTGGCCAATGCGATGCGAAGGGTCGGCAACCTCGACGCGGCGAGGCTCTATATCGGGTACGCGCTCACGCACTCCCCGAACGACCCCGACCTTCGGCAGTTCGCCTCTTCGGTCGGCCTCGAACCGCCGCCTACCGCACCCTGAGTCGCAGCTTGATGACCTGCTGCAGCGCCTCGGTCGCAATGCCGGCGTGCATCTTCGAGGTTCCGGCGACCCGATCGGGAAAGACGATGGGAATCTCCCGGATCGTCATCCCCGCCCGGTGCACCCGGTACTTCAGCTCGATCTGGAAGGCGTAGCCGGTCGAGGTGACGGCGGAGAGGTCGATCCGCTCGAGGGTCTCGCGCCGATAGCAGATGAAGCCCGCGGTGAGGTCCCGGACCTTCATGCCAAGGATCAACCGGGCGTAGGTGCCGCCACCGCGGCTGATGAACTGTCGGATCACCCCCCAGTCCCGTGTCCCGCCACCCTCGACGTAGCGCGAACCGACAACCATGTCGGCCGTCTCCGCCGCCTCGAGCATCGGGCGCAGGTAGCCGGGGTCGTGGCTGAAGTCGGCATCCATCTCGAAGACGCGCTCGTAGTCCCGCTCGAGCGCATACCTGAAGCCGGCCAGGTAGGCTGTCCCGAGGCCGAGCTTGCCCTCGCGACGCAGCAGGTGGATGCGGGCATCGTTCGCGCCGAGGCCGGCCACGATGTCGCCGGTACCGTCTGGCGACCCATCATCGACGACGAGGATCTCCGCGAACGGGACCGCTGCGTGGATGGCCGCGATGATGTTCTCGATGTTCTCCCGCTCGTTGAAGGTCGGGATGATGATCAGGGTCTTGCGCTCGGTCACGGTCAGGTTCCTTGGTCTTGGCGTCAGGTCGAGATGCGCCAGCGCTCCCGCCACGCCTCGAGCATCATCAGGGTCCACAGGGGCTTGCGGTGGTCACGCGTTCCGGCGCGATGCTCCGAGAGCAGCCGCGAGACGACCCGCGCGTCGAGGATCCCGCCCGCCTCGATGCGCACCGGGTCGAGCAGCCGGTCTGCCGTCTCTCGAAGCGGACCGTTGAGCCAGCGCGCGATCGGCACGCCGAACCCCTTCTTCTTGCGACGCGTGACGAAGCCGGGCAGCGAATCCTCGACGGCACGCTTCAGCGCCCACTTGGCGGAGAACCCGTGCCGGAGCTTGAGCCGGGCGGGCATCCGTGCAGCGAGCCTGACGAGCGCCGGGTCGAGGAACGGCGCACGCGCCTCGAGTCCGGCTGCCATCGTCGCGCGGTCAACCTTGGTCAGGATGTCCTCCGCGAGGTAGCTGCGGATGTAGGCGAACGACAGCCGCTGCAGGTGATCGCCATCGCGGCAGTCGAGGTAGGGGTTGGCCATCACCCCGTAGATCCGGGTGTCGGGGATGGTCTCGCGAAGCTCGGTCCGCAGCGGGTCGTCGGCGCTGTGGGGCACGGACGAGGCGAGCCAGCGGGTGTGGCGCAACGCATCGTCGGAGTCCGCACCGCGCACGAACGACTTGGCCACGAAGTCGAGCGAGAAGTTCGAGGTGCGGACCGGCATCGACTCCGCGAGGCGCTCCGCGGAGCGACGAGCCCAGGGCGGGAGGCGACGGAACGCACGGGCCGCGGTGTCGGCCCGGAAGGTCTCGTAGCCCATGAAGAGCTCGTCGCCGCCGTCGCCGCCAAGCGCGACCTTGACATGTTCACGCGTGAACAGCGCGAGCAGGTGGGTCGGCAGCAGCGACGGGTCCCCAAACGGCTCGTCCATGTGCGCCATCAGCTTCGGGACCAGATCAAGCAGCGTCTGCTCCGAGAAGCTCCTGACATGGTGCGTCGTACCGAGCGCCTCTGCGACGGCCCGGGCGTAGCCGGACTCATCGAACGAGGGGTCCTCGAACGCGATGCTGAAGGTGTGGATCTCGCCCGGCGGCACCGCCTCGCCCATCAGCGCCGCGATCGACGACGAGTCGACGCCACCGCTCAAGAAGACGCCAAGCGGCACATCGGCCATCATGCGCAACTTGACCGACTGCGCGAGCTCCTCCCTCACCTGCTCGACCCACTCGTCATCGCTCCGCACATCCTCATCCGGCTCGAAGCCGACCTCCGCAAAGCGGCTCCGCACGACCTCCCCGTCATGCCAGCGCAGGCAGGTTCCCGGTTCGAGCTTCTCGATGCCAACGATCGGCGACTGCGGCCAGGGCAGGTACTCCAGCGTCAGGTAGGTCGCGATCGCCGGGACCGACATCCGCCGCTCGATCCGGGGATGCTCCAGCAGCGCGCGGAGCTCGCTCGCGAACAGCAGCGACCCGTCGGACAGGTGCGCCAGGTAGAGCGGCTTCTCCCCGAATCGGTCGCGCGCGAGCCAGCCTGTCCGGGTCCGGGCGTCCCAGATCGCGTAGGCGAACATGCCGTTGAGCCGGGATGGCAGCCGCTCGCCCCACTGCCGATGGCCATGGACCAGCGCCTCGGTGTCGCTCTGCGTGGCGAAGCGGTGGCCGTACCACTCGAGATCGCGGCGCAGGGAGCGGTGGTTGTAGATCTCCCCGTTGAAGCAGACCGTGATCTCGCCTCCCGGCTCCTGCATCGGCTGTGCGCCACCCGAGAGGTCGACGATCGACAGGCGCCGATGTCCGAGGCCAAAGCCAGCGCCGGTCACCATGCCCTCACCGTCGGGGCCGCGGTGGGCGAGCGTCGCGGTCATGCGGCGCAGGACCTCGGGGTCAACGGGTGCGCCGGCCGGCGCAAACCACCCGGCAATGCCGCACACCTCAGCGCCCTCCCGGCGCGGGGTTGAGGACCTCCTTCACCATGTAGATCGGCTTGTCCTGCGCCTCGTGGTAGGTCCGGACGATGATCTCCGCCAACAGGCCCATCATGACGAGCATGACGCCGACCGTGACCAGGAAGGTCGACAGCAGCAGCAGCGACATGTTGTGCTGAAAGGGAGGGCTGGTCCAGATGACGCGCCCGACGATGACGCCGAGCGCCACGAGCAGGCCGAGCGCAAGCAGCGCGGTCCCGACACCTCCGAACAGGTAGATCGGCTTGGTCGAGTAGCTGCCCAGGAACTTCACGGTGAGCATGTCGAGGAGCACCTTGAAGGTCCGGTTGATCCCGTACTTCGAGACCCCGAACTGCCGCGCACGGTGGTTGACTACGAGCTCGGTCACCCGGGCTCCCGCCCATGATGCGTAGATCGGCACGAACCGGTGCATCTCGCCGTAGAGCCTGACGTCTCGAAGCACCTCGGCCCGGTAGGCCTTGAGACTGCACCCGTAGTCGTGCAGGTGCACGCCGGTCCACCACGAGATGAGGCGATTGGCGAGCACCGACGGAAGCCGCCGCGAGAAGAACACGTCCTGCCGCGCCTTGCGCCAGCCGCTGACGACGTCGAAGCCCTCGTCGAGCTTGGCAATCAGGCGGGGGATATCGGCGGGATCGTTCTGCAGGTCGGCGTCGAGGGGGATGAAGATGTCCCCGGTGGCGTGGGCGATCGCGGCGGCCAGGGCGGCCGTCTGGCCGAAGTTCCGCCTGAACCGGACGACGCGGCAGCGGGCATCCCGGGCGGCGAGCCGCGAGAGCTCTTCAAACGAACGATCGCGGGATCCGTCGTCGACGAAGATCATCTCTGCGTCGTACCCCTGCCGATCCACGACCTCGACGATCTGCCGGTAGAGCCGATCGACGTTCTCTTCTTCGTTGTAGACTGGGATCAGGATCGAAAGCTTCATGCTCGCCAGACCGGCCGACCACGCCGGAACCAAGCTTCCTCGCGGGGTTGCGGGACGTAACACACGACCGGTGCGCTTACAACGCGGGGTGCTTGACGAGGGCGAAAGTCGCTTGACTTCGGTTCATGAACTGTTCAATCTCTGGTCATCGCCAAGGAGCTGAACATGACTGAACAGGAACTCGTCCAAGCCCTCCGCCTCCGCGACGCCGCAGCACAGCGCCATTTCGTGGACCTGTACCGCCAGCGCGTCTACGCCGTGGCCTTCCGCATGCTCCGCGATGAGTGGGATGCTGAGGAAGCTGCACAGGATGCCCTGTTCACTGTCTGCAACAAGATCGATCTCTTCCATGGCGACTCCGCCTTCTGGAGCTGGGTCTTCCGCATCACCGAGAACTGCGCCCGCATGAAGATGCGGACCTTCAAGCGGCGGCCCCTCTGCGTTGACGACGACACGCTCAATGCGATGATCGCCCCGCTCTCGATCCAGTCCCCGCGAAACATGCCCGACGACATCCTGCGGGAGCGTCGCCTCGTCGCTGCCTACCAGCAGGGGCTCGACCAAGCAGACCCCACCAATCGTGACCTCTACGTCGCGATGGACATCGACGGTCGCGCCAAGGAGGAGGTCGCCAAGGACCTCAGCCTCAGCATCCCGGCCCTCAAGGCCCGCCTCCACCGCATCCGCGAGAGCCTCAAGCACCAGATGCTCGCGGCCGCCTAAGGCCGCTCACGATGGACTCAGACTACCTTACAATCGGTGCTGTCTCACGGGCCTGCGGGGTCCCGGTGGAGACCCTGCGCACCTGGGAACGGCGCTACGGCGTTCCCGCTCCAACCCGTTCAAATGGTGGGCAGAGGCTCTACGCCGCGACCGTGGTTGAACACCTCAACTCCGTGAAGGCGGTAATCGATGCGGGCATCCGGCCCGCCCAAGCCCTCAAGCTCTCGCCTGCCGAGCTCGAATCGTCCCTCGGGCGCTCGCGCCCGCCGGCCGTGCCCGAACCCGTACCGCCGGCTCTCGTCAACACAACGCCTCAACCCGACCCCACCGTGCTCGAGTGGGTGCGCGCCGCAGCCCGGCTCGATCCAGATGCCCTCGACCACGGGCTCCGCTCCGACTGGGTCCGCATGGGCATGTTCGACTTCCTCGAGTCCCGGCTTGTCCCCTTCATCTGGCAGATCGGAGAGGCCTGGGCCCGCGACGAGATCGGAGTCGTTCACGAGCACTTCGCGTCTGACCGCGTGACCGAGTTCCTCGGCTCGCTCTGGCGTCCCCTCTCTGACAGGGCAACCGGCCCGAGGCTGATCGGATCGACCCTGCCGACCGAGCAGCACGCGCTCGGCCTGCACATGGCGGCCCTTGTCGCCACGGCCGCAGGCTCCCGCATCTCCTACATCGCGGTCGACACGCCGCTCCACGAGCTCGCGCGCGCCACGCGACAGAGCAACGCCGCGGCGGTCTTCGTGTCGGTCTCGTCGATCCAGGGCCAGGCCCACGTCGCAGACCAGCTCCGAATCCTCAGGCGCCAGCTCGAGCCCCGGTTCAGGATCGCGGTCGGCGGCCAGGGGTCGGTCGCGAACGTCGAGGGCGTCGAGCTCATGCACTCCTTCAGGCAGTTCCACGACTGGGTGGCCGCCCTCCGCGACCCGTCCCTCGCGCCGGCCGTTCGCGTCTGATAGTCCATGCTCCGCCGATCGATGGAGCACGGAGCATGACAGATCGAGAGCCGGTTCGGAGGTCAGAGCGAGCGGCCCTCTACACGACCCTCCTGGTCGTGGGGGCGTGGCTCTTCTTCTGCGCCGTGCAGCCGCACATGCCGGTCAACCCGGCCAGCCGCTTCGCGGCCATGCAGGCACTCGTCGACAAGGGCACGTGGGCGATCGACGACGTCTCGCTCGGGAACATGACGATCGACAAGGTCTTTGTCGGGGGTCACTTCTACAGCTCGAAGCCCGCGCTGCTCAACCTCTTCGGCGCGGCCATCTACGCGGTCATCAAGACCATCACCGGGCTCACCTTCGACCGCGACCTCTACACGCTCGGGGCTGTCTTTGGCGTGCTGCTCGGTACGCTGCCCTGGGCCCTCTCGGTTGTCCTCCTTCACCGACTGCTCGTCGCCTCGATCGCCTCGAGCACGGTCCGTTCGCTCAGCGTGGTCGCGTTCGGCGCGGGATCGCTCGCAGCCGCATACGGCTCGTCGTTCAACAACCACATCATCGGTGTCGCCTGCCTGCTGCTGATGTGGGAGCGCTGGCACCCCGCGCTCCGGGACCAACCCCTCGCGCGGTCGCGGCTCGCGACCGGCGCCATCGCCGGAGGCTTCTCGATCATCTGCGAGCTGACCAGCGGCGCCATCGTCGCAGCGACTGCAGCGGTCCTCGCGGAGTCTCTCTGGCGTCGCAGGCAGACCGGGGACATCGCGCTCGCGGCGCTGCTCGTGGCCCTGCTCCCCCTCGTGCAGATCGGTATCGGCTGGTCCATCGCCGGCACTCCCGTCCCGATCCAGTTCATCGACGCTGCCTGGAAGTACCCCGGCTCCTACTGGAAGCGCCCGATTGAGTTCGACGCGCTGAACGAGCCCTGGCCGGTCTACGTCTTCCACTCCTTTGTCGGGCATCACGGCCTGTTCTCGCTCACCCCCTGGCTGCTCGTCGGCATCCCCTGGGTGATCTCGCGGCCTGTGGAGCAGCGGGAACGCCTTGTCTGGTACGCCGCGATCGGAGCACTGGCGGCACTGATCGGCTTCTACATGTACCGGACGGTGAACTACGGGGGCCGGTGTGTCGGGTTCAGGTGGTTCCTGGTGCTGCACCCTCTTCTCGCACTCGCCGCTGCCCGGTTTCTCGATACCCGCGGCGCGCGCTGGCTCGGGCACCCCGTGCTGCTCGGTGTGCTCATCGGAGCCGGTGCGGCCAGCGCCCTCACCGGGGCCGTGAACCCATGGGAGGAGGGCCTTGTCCACGCCATCTTCAGGGCCCTCGGGGCCGGCAGCGTCGCGGGCTGACGCGGCGCTACTTGGGGAACGAGAACGTCGACCATCCGCGCCCCGAGATGGTCGCCGTGGACCCTCCCACGCGAACGGTCCCATCGTATCGGCCGGACAGGTCGTAGTCCATCGGGGCCAGCGCGTCGGCGAGCAGGCCACGGAGCAGCGCACTGACGTTGGCAAGTGGATTCTCGCGCAGCCAGAGCGCCGACTCCGTAAAGGTGAGCTCGACACGGTCCTCACCCGATTCAGCTACCAGCCGGTACGCATAGGGCACCTGGTAGGTCGACGAACCTGATCGATCGGTCCGAACGTCGATCGCACGCACCGATAGGCGGTTGCTCGCAAAGACCGGAATGCCGTCGAGCGCCACAAGCGCCCAACCGAGCTCGCCGCCACCGTAGGCATCAGCCGTGAGCATCTGGTTGGCGACCACCGTGAGACCGTCGCTCCGCATCGCCCGGAACCCCATCCACCTCCGGCCGACGGTCGAGGGGAGCGCCGATGTCCTGCGGTGCTCGCCGTACCCGACCCCCGTCACCGACACCCAGTTCTCGGGGTCCGCCTTCCTCCGCTTGGCGCTGACGCGCCCGGTCACCGTGAACCTGGGCAGCACCTGTTCAATCGACGTGACCGACGAATCCCAACCGAACTGGGTCCTGCCGTCGCCCGGCTGCCACGGCGGCACCTGCATCTCGAGGGTGGCCTCAATCTTCAGCCGGTCATCCAGCAGCGCGATCTCGAAGGCCTGGTCGTTCCCCCTGAAGAAGCAGTCATCGAAGGTCAGTTCGAACCGGTCGCTCGAGGCGCGCCACTCGCCATCGGGGCCTGAGAAGCCTCGCCGCGCCCGAAAGACACCCTCGGCCGCGCCGGACTCGTCATCGGTGGTCTGCCCCAGTGGGGCGAGCGTCGCCCGCAG